>JBDTTK010000452.1:0-4354 GCA_039930685.1 Bryobacteraceae bacterium
TGACCATGACTTCGGGCCTTGGCGGGCACGCGGTCGTGAATCCGCCCGAAGGCGTCGACCAATACTACGCAATGATTCACGCCCCGCAGGAGGCGCCGCCCGGCGAGAAGTGGTTCTACCACACGCCCGCCTACCGCATGATCCTGCGGCTTCTCGAATTGGCCAGCGGCGAGCAACTGAACGCTTTATCACGCCGCTTGCTCTTCGATCCGCTCGGCATGACTCACGCCGAATGGGACTCGAAGCCCGTCGGCGGTGGAAAACCGGGCGTAAACTACTTCTGGCTGCGGTGTTCGCTTCGCGACATGTCGCGCTTCGGCCTATTGGCCTTGCATGGCGGCAGATGGAGTGGCAAGCAGCTGGTCGGCGCCGCGTACATGAAGGAGGCCGTCGCGCCCTCCCAGACATTGAACGAGTCGTACGGCTACCTCTGGTGGTTGAATTCCGGCGCGTCGTTCCGCCGCCCGGGTCCCCGCGCGATGCGGATTGACGGTCACCTCATGCCGGACGTCCCTCGCGACGCCTTCGCTGCGTTAGGTGCGCTGGACAAGAAGATCTACGTCGTGCCCAGCCTGGACCTTGTCGTCAGCCGCCACGGCGGCATGGCCGGGGCGGGCGGCGAAGCCGCGATGAGTTCCTTCGACAACGAGTTCCTCGGACGCGTCTGCCGCGCCGTCCAGAGCTGATCTGCGGACTGCGGGATCGGACTTCCAGCGTTCAACCACGCCCGCTAATTGCTCCGGCCGGATCGGTTTCGAGATGTAATCGTCCATGCCCGCCTCAAGGCAGCGCTCCCGGTCACCCGCCATCGCGCTCGCCGTCATCGCGATAATCGGCAGCCGCCCCGCAAAGCGCCCTTCGCGTTGCAGCCGGCGTATTTCCCGGGTCGCCGCAAAACCATCCATCTCCGGCATCTGGCAATCCATCAGCACGACGTCGTAGGGCATACGTGAGAGCGCTTCCACGGCTTCCCGTCCGTCACCCACCACGTCTGCGCGGTGGCCCGCCTTCTCGAGCAGCCGAAGTACGATTTTCTGATTTACCGCATTGTCCTCGGCGACCAGCACACGGCACTTACGTTGCGCATCGTCGCGCGGTACGAGATGCGGCCCCCGGACGGCAGCCGGATTCGGCAGGGAGATCTCGAGTTCCGGACGCACCAGCAGCGCGTGAAGGCAGCGTTCGAGCGCTGCTCGCCGGATGGGTTTCGCCAAATACGCGTCAATGCCCGCCGCCACGTCACCCGCCACGCGGCTGCGCTCCGGCGCGGAGCTCAGCAGTACTTGCCCTAAGCTCCTCTCGCCGGCGAGCGCTCGCAGTTCTCGGGCAAGCGCAAGGCCGTCCATGTCGGGCATCATGTAGTCCAGCAGCGACACACGATACGGCTGCCCGTGCGCAACGGCAGCAGCCGCCAACGCCAGCGCCTTCGACGGAGAGTCCGCTGCGTCGGCCCGCATGGCCCACCCCGCGGTCATCGCCAGCAGTAGATTGCGATTCGTCGCGTTGTCGTCCACAATCAGCACGCGGACTCCCGCCAGTGCGGAATCGGTGGTGCGAATTCGCGGAGAATTTGGCCGCGTCTCTAAACGCACAGTGAACCAAAAGGTACTGCCCTTCCCCGGACTGCTCTCGACTCCAACTGTCCCGCCCATTCGCTCCGCGAGTTGGGCGCAAATCGCCAAGCCCAGGCCGGTGCCTCCAAACCTACGCGTGATGGAACTATCGACCTGTTGAAACGGCTGGAAGAGCTTGCTGCCCGCTTCCTCCGAAATGCCCGGACCCGTATCGGTCACCGCGCAGCGAAGAATCATCGACTGCTCGTCCCCCTGCGCGGCCGCAACGCGCACCACAACCTCGCCGTGCGCCGTAAACTTGATCGCGTTGCTCAGCAGATTCAGGAGGATTTGACGCACCCGCCCCGGGTCTCCGGCCGCCCGCTCCGGAACCGCCGCGTCCACTTCGCAGATCAACTCCAGTCCCTTGCTCGCGGCCCCGGCGGCCAACAACTCCACTGCCTCCTCCACTGCGACGCGCGGATCGAAGTCGATCGTCTCGATGTCGAGCTTGCCCGCCTCGATCTTCGAAAAATCGAGAATATCGTTGATCAACCCCAGCAGGCTCTCCGCCGAGCGCCGAACGGTTTCCGCATAGTCGCGTTGCGTGTCGGACAGCGGCGTATCGAGCAAGAGCCCCGTCATCCCGATCACTCCGTTCATCGGAGTGCGGATCTCGTGACTCATGTTGGCGAGAAAATCACTCTTCGCGCGGACGGAGTTTTCCGCCTCTTTCCGTGCCCGGTCCACCTGCACTTCCGCCAGCTTCCGCACCATGATGTCGGCGGCCACACCCAGAAATCCCGTGACCTTCCCCTCCCTGTCCCGTGAAGCGCTCACAGATAGGAGCACCGGAAGCGTCGAACCATCCTTCCTCACGTACGTCCATTCGTGCTCATTCGGTAGATGCAGCCGCGCCTTCGCGACGAAAACCTCGAAACCAGGCTCCATCCGCATTCCCAATTCCTGCGAGAACTGGACGGCGCGAGCCGCGACCTCGGAGCGCTCATGAAAGATTTCCGGCGTGTGCTTGCCGACGAGTTCGTCGGCCCGGTAGCCAAGCATTTGCTCGGCGGCGGCGTTAAACGTTCGAATGATCCCATCCGGTGAAGTCGCAACGATCGCAAAGCCCGCACTCGCCAGGATTGCCGTGTTCCACTCCGACGCCGCGCGTTCCTTCTCCTCCGCCTCTTTCCGGTCCGTGATGTCAAACCGGATCGCGGTGTACTTGATGACCTTCCCGTTGGCATCCGTCGACGGAATGACGGTGGTCTCAACCCAGTACAGCCGGCCATCCTTCGCCCGGTTGCGGATCTCTCCCCGCCAAACTTTGCCCACACGAATCGTCGCGTACATTTCCTCGAAGAAGCTTCGCGGATGCAGCCCGGAATTGAGAATCCGATGGTTTTGGCCAAGCAGCTCTGCTTCGGAATATCCGCTTATCTGGCAGAACTTCTGGTTGACGTACGTGATGCGCCCGGCCGGGTCAGTCTCCGCGACAATCGCGGCCTGATCGATGGAATACTGCCGGAACTGCAATTCGCGGCTGGCGGCCTGCGCGGCCGCAAGGCTGGAGCGCAATTGTTCCTCCCGCCTCCGTCGTTCGGAGATATCGGTTTGAATCAGGATCCAGCCGTTGCTGCCTCCGGCATCGTCGCTCACCGGCGCCGCCTCAATTTCCACCCAGCAGAGGACTCCGTCCTTGCCGCTCTGTTGCATTTCCCGCCGGAATCCATGCCCTTCTTTGACTTGCGCCGCGAAACTCAGGAAGAAATCGCCGCCGGCGGCGGGTACGCCCAGGAGTTCGGCCAGCGCCCGGCCCCGCACCTCTTTGGAGCTGTATCCGGTGAGGCGCATGAAGCCCTGATTCACCCACTGAATGCGCAGCTCCGCATCCACCAGCAGGACCGCTTGGTCGGTCAGGTGCGCCACCAGCGTCAGACGATGCAGCTCCCGCGCCTGATGCTCCAGCGCCTTTGCCCGCGCCCGCAGACCCCGCAACGCCGGAATCGCAATCAACGCAAGAGTTCCGGCCAGCAGGGCAAGAAACGCCGCCTGGCGCAACCGCAGCCACGCCCAGTTCTCCGCCAGCGCAGCCGCCAACTGCTGCGAGAGCATTTGGTTTAATCCGTCGATCAGCGGAATCATGCGCGATTCCGCGTCGAGTGCGAGCACCAGGGCCGCCCGCCGAGCCTGTTGATTCCCTGCCGCTTTGCGCAGCGCCGCTTCCGTTTCCGCCAGCCGCTTTACGAGCGGCGCGATCCGCGCGATGCGATCTCTCACGTTCGCCGCTTCAATAGGCCCCCCTTCGCGCCCGGATTCCCGGTACAGCTCCGCGTGCTGCCGCACCAGGTCGGCACTCGACGCCGTCAATTCCTGCCAGGCTGTCTCGAGATGCGGCTGATACGCGAGGAGTGCGCAGTCTTTGGCGATCCTTTCCGCGAGCGCGCGCTGCCGTCCGCTTCGGTTGACGGCTGCTACGATCGCCTGAATGCCCCGTTCCTCTTCGGCCCGGATCCTGCTCCCCACTGTCATCAGCACCGCTCCGCCGGAAGCAATCAGGAATACCCCAACGATCAGCCGCCGATCCGCGACCCAGAAGGGGTCCGGCGCTCCGCCTCCGAAAGGAAGCCCTTGCGCCGGCAGTCCCGAAACTTGCGAAGTTCGATGAAAAGGAAGATCCACGCGACACCCGGAGGCGTTAGCCTCCCTCATGTCATATCGTTGCGATATGCGATTTGCGTGAACCTGTTCGACCCAGGTAATGGAAGTGCCAGTCCCGCTGCGGCGTGTGGCACCTC
>JBDTTK010000453.1:0-4353 GCA_039930685.1 Bryobacteraceae bacterium
GAGCGCGGCCTCATGGAAAAGGTCAACGCGCCGCATCTGCTGTTTGCCATCTGGTATCTGAAGGCAAAGAAGCTGATCATGCAGGACGACCGTTCCAGCTTCATCATCACGGCCGACGGCGCCGATTTCCTCGAAAGCCAGTTGCCAACCAACGATATCCTGTACAAGATTTACCGCGCATCCGAGACCGGGCTGATGGTGTTCCCCAAGCAGCTCAGCATGAAGAACAAATAGGCGGCAGTTCTTCAAGCGCCGTGTTACAAGGCGCGGTAGCCTGAACGTATGTCCTCGCAACCCGCGCAGCCTCGCCTGCACATTTCCAACACCGCAGACTATCGGGAAGGCTACGCCAACAGCGTCCAGATCCGCATGAGCCTTTGGGATTTTTGCCTCGGCTTCGGCGTCATGAACCAGACGACGCCCGACGCGGTGAATATCCAGCTGTTCCAAAGCGTGTATCTGAGCCCGCAGCAGGCCAAAGCGCTGGCGAACATGCTCAATCAGAATGTGACGCAGTACGAGTCGACGTTCGGCGAAATCCGCCTCGGACCGCAGACGCCGGGCGGTGTCATTCAATAAGCCCGTGCGCCACGCGTCGAGCTTCGGTTTGGCGTGGGCGCTTGCGTTTGCGCTCCTGACCGCCGCGCACGCGCCGCTGCTGACACTGCCGTATTTCTGGGATGAACTCGGCCAGTTCATTCCCGCTTCGCTCGACATCCTTCAAACCGGCGACTGGATTCCGCGGATGACGACGCCGAACGTGCATCCGCCTGCCGTGATGGCGTACCTGGCGCTGGTCTGGCGGATCATTGGGTATTCGATTCCGGCGGCGCGCTTGGCGATGTTGGCGATCGCGGCGATCGGCGTGGTCGCGACGTTCGCGCTGGCGAAGCGCCTCGGGGCGTCAGGTTGGTGGAGCGCCGGACTGCTTTGTGTGACGCCGCTGTTTTTCACGCAAGCGATGATGGCGCAGCTCGACATGCCGGCGATGGCGCTCACCGCCGTCGCGCTCGTACTGTTTCTCGATCGGCGGATCGCGTGGTGCGCCGCGGTCTGCACACTACTCGTTTTGGCCAAGGAAACAAGCGTTGTCGCGCCGGTCGTCTTCGGCGGATGGCTCCTTTGGACGGGCAATCGGCGCGAAGCGGCTTGGTTCCTTGTGCCGTGCATTGCGCTCGGCGTATGGCTCGCTGTCTTGCACTCAGCGACAGGCAATTTTCTCGGCGACACGCAGTTCGCGCAGTACAACATCGGTTACGCGCTGCACCCTGTACGGCTTACCTTCGCGATCCTGCGGCGCTTGTTCTACGTCTTCGTTGCCGACTTCCGCTGGATTGGAACGCTCTCGTTGATGCTTACCGCACGCACGATTCGGAACCTGAAGGCATGGCTGGCCGCGCGTCCGGATTGGAGCGTATGCCTCATATTTGCGGTGCTGCAAGCGCTCGCCGTGACGGTCCTTGGAGGCGCGGCGCTCGAACGCTATTTGCTTCCCGTATTCCCAATTCTCTGTGTGGCCTTCGCGTCAACCAGCGTCTCCTGGCGGAATCGCACGGCGCTCGCGTGCGGACTCGTCATCAGCCTGTGGTGGCCGCCACCGTATCCGTTTCCATTCGAGAATAACCTCGCGGTCGTTGATTTCGTTCGGCTGCAGCAGGACGCGGCTTCCTATCTGGAATCGAACGCTCCGCAAACGAAGGTCGCGTCAGCGTGGCCGTTCACCGACGCGGTGCGACGCCCCGAGTTCGGCTATGTCAACCGGCCGCACCAGGTACTCGCGTCGAAGGACTTCGGCGCAAAGGAGTTTAATACGGGCGATGCAGGCGCCGTGGTGGTCTACACGCGCGTCTGGCAAGGTCCGTTGCTGCCGCTTCTCAAACCGTGGATGCGCCGCTTCTATGAATACGATGACCCGGTGACGGAGTCGGACCTGACGCGTCTCGGGTTCCGCGTCGCCAAACGATTCGCGCGGGGCGGGCAGTCCGCCGAAGTCTACTTGAACGCGCCGCGCGGATTGTAAGCTCTTCGAAAATCCGAATTCCTATTTTTCGCCGAATGCCCAAAGGGCCTTCGATGTCCTTACGTAGATGTGGGCGTCGACCAGCGCGGGCGTGCCATAAATGCGCTCGCCTAGGTCGTTGCTCGAAAGAATCTTCATTTCCGGTCCGTCGGAAAGAACAGTGATGACTCCCTCGGACGAGCTAACAAAAATCTTGCCCGCGCCGGCAACCGGCGAAGCGTAATAAGCTCCGGGGGCGTTGACGCGACCACGGAACAGTAGTTTGCCGGTCTTGGCGTCGACCGCGGTAAGCACTCCACCGTTCGCGACCATGTAGGCGCGGCCACGATAGAACATCGGCGCTGGAACTTCCGGAATGCCGCGGCGCTCCCGCCAGACAACCGCTTTCTCAGAGATGTCGCCCTCGCCCTCGGGGCGAATCGCCATCAGGCCGTTGTTCTCCGCCGGCGGAGTTTCTGCCCGCGCAAACACGGAATCGTATTCTTGCTCGTCGAGAAATCCGTCCTTGTTTCGATCGTTGTTCCCGAAAAATGTCTTGACGGTAAAGTGCGCTCCCACAATGTCATCTCGAACTCCGACGCGGCGCAGGTAGAGAAGGTCAAAGTCCGGCAATTCCTCTTTGCTCAGTTTCCCGTCTTTGTTCTTGTCGTACTTCGCGAGCGCGACGGACCAAGGGGTCTTTTCCACTTTAGCCATCGGATCGCTTCCCATGTTAAACGCCGCCGCGAAGATCGTTTCCCCGTCGGAGGTCGGGCTCGCCTCTCCGGTGGACGTGGTCGGCACCATCCAAAGTTCATGGCCGTCCTTCAGACTATGGCCTGACACGCGCGTCGGGCGATTGAGCACAACCTCATCCTTCCAGATGAGCGGTGTCGAATGGGAAGCGGAGTGAGCGAACCTGACCGGCGTCAGAGTCGCGTTCCAGACCAGCGTTCCGTCTTTCTTGTTCAGCGCGATCAGAGCGGGGGCCGGCCTGTAGTCACGTGAAACCAGCACAAGGTCTCCTGCGAGAACCGGCGACGTTCCACTGCCATATGGACCCGTGTACAGCGGAAGAGGATGCTGCCAGACGACCTTGCCGCCGAAGTCGTACGCGATCACCCCGAACGAACCGAGGTAAACGTAAACGCGTTCGCCGTCAGTCGTAGGCGTGGACGCAGCCGGATTGCCTTCCTCGTGAACTTTCTCGATCTCCGGCGCACTGATCGCATTTCGCCAGACGATCTTCCCATCCTTCCGGTTGATCGCGATGACTTCAAGCAGCTTCTTCGCGGGATCAAACGACGTCACGAAGATGCGATCGCCCCAAACACATGGCGACCCGTGACCGCTCGGCAGTTCCGTTCGCCACGCAACCTTTTTCCCAGGGCCAAATTCCACCGGAAGCGACTTCTGTTCGTCGTTGACGCCGCTTCCCGCGGGTCCTCTAAATTGCGGCCAGCGGTCAGAGGCGGAGTCGGCAGCGACGGCGCAGACTGCGGTCATCAACAGAAACACGGATGCGGCTCGAATCATTGGAACGCTGCCCTTTTGTTGCGGTTGTCGGAGCGCGTCTCGTGCGCTGCGACGCTGGCAAGAAGGTAGCACAGGCGGAGCGTATGGCAGGCAGGTAAGGTCGCTTACTGTTCGTAATAGGGGCGCAAAACTCGAAGATCGCCCATCCTTGGGCGTTAAATCGTTCCGCAGAGGACGCCCTCTGATCATTCCAGAGAGAGGGCGCCCCCAACGGGTGAAAAGTTTAGCTGCGGCGGAAGAATTTCCCCGCTGCCAACAATCCGAGTCCGATCGACAGTAAGCTGACAGCGGACGGTTCGGGAACCTGATCGCCGGTTCCGCCTCCCATGCCAACCGCGGAAGCAGACTCGACGAAGAAGGTCTCAAGGCCGCCCGTCGCTTGTCCACCAACGCCGCCGGGTCCAAGGCACGCGGCACTGAGCGTGCCGTTCGTTCCGCACCCCGCGGATGCTCCCAGGCCGATACGCACGCTGCCAAGTCCACCATTCGCGGCGATGAACGCTTGCGCCATGGTGGCCTCGATATCATCCAAACGGAAGACGAATCCAGAGTTGCCGGTCCCGTTGGAAACCGTCGGGAAGTAGATGCCGGCAGCGAGGGTATGAGTTTCGCTGACCGCTCCCGTAGAGTTGTAGAACGTGAGCGCCAAAGCGTTCAACTGAATGTTCAGCTCATTGCCTGGTTCGGAAGCGTTGAACACGATCCTCAGATCGGCTGCGCTGGCGATTCCGAGAGCGGATAGCGTGGGCGTTCCGTATTGCGCCTGGATGACGAGGTTCTCAAAGCCGCAGTTGGTGGTCACGGTTGCGCCACCACGA
>JBDTTK010000454.1:0-4331 GCA_039930685.1 Bryobacteraceae bacterium
CGCTGGCCTTCACGTACTACATACGGCGATCGAGCTCCCGGAACCCCGTCAGCCTGGTGGTGTGTTCACGGAATCCCGAGCGCCTGTCCGCGTTCATCGAGGGGCAAAAGACGACGCGCTACCCAGGCGTCGAACTCGTCGTCGTGGAACATCGCACTCGCGCCGATAAGCGCATGAGCAATCTGCTTGAGCGCACGCAATGTGTGCGGGTTCCTTACGAAGGGGCGTTCAACTTTTCTTTGATGAGTAATTTGGGAGCGGAGGCCGCCACGTCGGAGTTGTTGGTTTTCATCAACGATGACGTGACACCTGTGCGTCCGGAATGGCTCGAGGTCCTGACCGCATACTTGGCGCGCCCGGAGATCGGGATCGTAGGGGGTCGGCTGCTTTATCCTTCCGGGACGATACAGCATGCAGGCTTGGCATACGGAATTCAAGACGGGTCCGGCCATCCCGGTCGAGGAATCTTCTACGCGGACCTGATGTACTACCTCCAACTTCCCCGCAATGTGTCGGCCGTAACCGGGGCGTGTCTCGGAATTCGCCGCGGCTTGTTCGCAGAACTAGGCGGGTTTGATCTAACGTTCCCGGTAAATTTTGGAGATCTGGACTTGTGCCTCAGAACCCGCGAGCTCGGCTACCGGATTGTGGTTGACCCGCGTGTGGAACTGACTCATGTCGAGTGCGCGACCCGTCAAGGCGGAACCAGCTTTGCGGAGCGCCAGCGGCTTCGCGAACGGTGGGGGACGCTCTTGGCTGCGGGAGATCCTTACTATCCCGAAGCATTCGATCGCACAACCGAACAAGTACGGCTCGCTGTTCAGTAGCTCCGCGCGGGTTAACCAGCCAGAATGCACTTCGCGAGATTTTGCATGTTCGTTTGAGCCGCCGACCGCAGAGTGGTCGCGTGATCGCGAAGAAACCGTTGACACGTCCCGAGCGCCCGTAAGCCATGATTAGCCAGTTCTTCGGCCGGTGCCTGCGGAAACACCTCAGCCAGGCCCCAGCTCTTCACATTGTTGTGGACCTTCGGGTCTTCGTTCTGTAATGGGACGAACGGCACATCATAGGCCAGCGACGTGATTACTCCATGAAGGCTGGTTCCGCAGAAGAGCCGGGCCGAAGCGAGCACGTAGGCAACATCGTAGATGCTCGAGTCGCGTCCCAAGACCCGAACCCCCTTGCCCATCTCGGCCGCCAGCGATTCCAGGAAAACGTCGTCGTTAAATGAGTAGACGCGCCCAATGGGCGTCAACACGACGTTCAGTCCGGTCTTGGCCGCAAGCGTTTGGATTTGCCGTTTGAGCTCCTCGCGGTTGGCCTCGCCGTACCGCGGATTGCACTGAAACGTCACATATTCGCCCGCCTCGCGAACCAAAACTCTCACCGCTTCTGAGGCCTGGGCGGCAAGCTGATCCTTGGGGATTAAGGCGGGCAACAAGAAAACGCAATCCGGAGCGACGACGACGGGCACCGTCGGATCCAGTTCCTTGATGATGTTTGCGGACTCCTGCCCGCGCACCGAGACGAACGACGCCTGCCCCAGTGCTTTGACAATGGACTTCTGGTCTCGGGGCCCATAATGCCGCAAGGGCCATCCCCCAACGGAGTTGTACATGACTCTAACGTTGGCGTGGAACTGATCCGGGGACAGGATGTACGGGAACCGTTGGCGGCCTCTGTACTGCCAGCGCGAGAACCTCTCGGCAAACGAACGCGCGAACCTCTGCAGCGACAGCATTCTGCTTGCCTCATTCGCGTCGAGCAAAGTGAGGTGCATTGTGAGCCACGTCTGCGCGAGATTCTCACCACCCGCCAGGAGCACGACGTCACCGTTCCGGACATCGTGATAAAGATCGCTCATGCCTTTCGACGGCATTGCGCCAAAGGCGCTTAGATCGCTGCGTTTCATTCCATAGGAATCGCACTGGTATTGATCGCGAAACTCGCGGATCGCCATCAGAGCTTGTCGAGTGACGATAGGAAAGAGGAGGTCGCCGTAGTTGTAGCGATCACAGCTCGACAGTAGACGGAGATTCTTTTGACCCCTGGACGTTTGCTTGCTCCTCGCGGAAGGAAAGTCCATGCTTTTTGTCTTTCCAGTATAAACCGCTGATTGAGAAGAAGTTCCTGCGATGCTTCCCGATGTTCTAACGAAACTAGTTAACATCGAGAGAACGATGCTCAATTTTTCGCGCCTGGAGCAGTCTGAGTTAGAGACCACACCGTTCGAGTGGAAGTTCATCGATCAATTGTTTGCAGCCGAGGATGCGGCAGCAATCGCCGCCACGTTTCCGCGAGATCACTTTAAGGATGTAGCGGGTTACGACGGCGAAAAGGGTTATATTTACGCTTCGCGTTCGCTAGTTCACATGGGTGCAACTTCGCCCTCCCATGCGGATCATCTGAGCGCTCCGTGGCGAGCTTTAGCCGCCGATCTTGTGTCGCCCGCCTACCGTGCCGCCATGAGCAAGCTCACTCGGCGCGATCTATCGGCTTGTCCGATGGAAGTGAATGTAATTCACTACGGGCCGGGGGCCTGGCTGGGGCCGCATCTTGATCTCAAGGCGAAGCTAGCAACCCACGTTCTTTATTTCAATGAGGAATGGCGGCGGGAAGATGGCGGCTGTCTGGGTATTCTCGGTTCATCAAATCCGGCGGACCTGGTAGCCGAGATCGATCCGATCGTGGGAAATTCCGCCCTGATCGTTCGTTCAGAGAAGTCGTGGCACACCGTTTCCCGTGTGGATTCACGCTGCCGTCTTTCGCGCCGAAGTATGAACGTTATCTTTCATGAGCCAGGTTCGATCAGCACGATGTGGCCGCCGAGCGCAAAGCCGCAGCTTCACGACTACGTCGAGGCTGGCTGAGACTCAAGCGCGAAGCGATCTTGCGCTCGTCACTTTCAGAACAGCTAGCGGACTGAGGCGAGGTCCGCGCCGACTTGCGCTTGTTGATGCTGGACAATCTTGTCGGTTGCCTTGAGTCCATTGCCGGTCAGGACGATCACGACGGATTCTTCGTCCGCGATGACGCCGGTGCCGATCAGTTGTTTAGCGGCCGCGGCTACGACTGCGGACGTCGGTTCTACGTAGACCCCGGTCGCGCCGAGCGCCGAGAGTCCTTCCCAGATCTCGTCTTCATTGACGGTATGGACGAATCCGTTGGTGGCACGGGCAGCTTCCAGAATCTCGCGCCCCCGGACCGGTTTCGCCACCGAGATTCCCTCGGCCGCGGTGTCCTGCTTCGTAATGGCGGGAACGTCCGTTCGCCCGTCGCGCCAAGCAGCGTAAATGGGTGCGCAGCGAGCCGCCTGCACCAGGACCATCCGTGGGACGCGCGGCGTAATTCCGGCATCGTATAGTTCCTGAAATCCGAGATGCAGTCCAACGGCCAGGCTGCCTCCTCCGGCGGGCGTGATGACCCATTCCGGCGGATCCCAGCCAAGTTGTTCGGCGATCTCATAGGCGGCCGTCTTCATGCCGGCCAAAAAATAGGGGCTCCAGTTGTGACTGGCGTAAAAGGTCTCCGACGCCGCCTGCCAGGCCGCGTGGGCGGTGTCTTCGCGGCTACCGGGGGTCTTGATGAGTTCGGCGCCGTACATGGCGATCTGCGCCGCTTTGCCCGCCGAGGTCGAAAGCGGAATATAGATCTTGGCGCGAATGCCGCCAAGTGCCGAGTACGCCGCGATCGACGCGCCGGCGTTCCCGGAAGAGTCCTCGATGATTTCCTTCAGGCCCCATTCGCGAAGCTTCGAGAGCATGACGGTTGAGCCTCGGTCCTTGTACGAACCGGTCGGACAAAGGAAATCCATCTTCGCGAGGATCGTTCGGCCAAACAGCGGGACCGGCGCCATCGGAGTAAATCCTTCGCCAAGGGTGACGCGCGCCGCGGATTCCGGCAGGCCAAGCGCCTCATGATACCGCCAGAGGCTGGCTGACCGCCCTACGAGATCGGCAGGCCGAAACATGCCGGTGTTCTCGAGCATCAGGTAGCCGCCGCATTCGCACTGCCATCGCGGTTCGGCGGCCGAAAAACTCCGTCTGCAAGTTGTACACGTCAACATAGTCGGCAAAACTGAAACCTTAAATTTCGTCGAAGCGAACCGGAAAAAACTGCTTCGGTATTATTGCTGGTTTCGGAACCCGCAGACAAATGGATTATTCGACGCCGTTTCTATCGGTTCAACCAATCGAATCCGCAGCCTACCGGAGCGGACGCATAAAACGGGCGCCGCCGGGCCAGGACGCCAATTCTCCCGAGCCACGGAACGACCCGGACCGGAACTCACGATCTTGCGCGAATACATTGGTACGCGACAAGATACCCAT
>JBDTTK010000455.1:0-4325 GCA_039930685.1 Bryobacteraceae bacterium
GCCCGGCGTCGCCCGAAGTGACCGCCACCGGCTGATCTTCGGTCTGGAGCGTACGAAGGTAGAGTCCGTTGTCGCCCAGGAAGATCTCGAGCTCGGACGGCCGCGCCAGTTGCCCTTGAATCAGGGCCTCGGACAACGGATCCTCGATGTACTTCTGCAGCGCGCGGCGCAGCGGCCGGGCGCCGTAGCTGCGGTCGGTACACGTCTTTTCGAGAATGTACTTGGCCGCATCGGGCGCCAGCTTGATCTTGATCTGCTTCGCGACCAGGTTCACGTTGATCGATTCGACTAACAGACCGACGATCTTCAACAAATCGTCGTCGGTGAGCGACGTGAAAAGGATCACTTCGTCCAGGCGGTTCAGGAATTCAGGATTGAACGCCTTCTTTACCTCGGCCATCACCTGATCCTCGACCTTCTGCGTCTGGCCGGTGGGCGCGCTGAAGCCCATCGGATTGCGCTTGTCGAGGAAGCGCGCGCCGAGGTTCGAGGTCATGATGATGATCGTGTTTTTGAAGTCGACCGTGTTGCCGAGCCCGTCGGTCAACTGGCCGTCTTCAAAGACCTGCAACAGAATGTTGTACACATCCGGATGCGCCTTCTCGATTTCGTCGAGCAGGATGATCGAGTACGGCGCGCGCTTCACGCGCTCCGTCAACTGACCGCCTTCCTCATAGCCGACGTAGCCGGGAGGCGAACCGATCAGCTTCGATACCGAATGTTTCTCCATGAACTCCGACATGTCGAACCGGATGAGCGACTTCTCGGTTCCGAATAGGAATTCGGCGAGCGCCCGGGCGACTTCCGTCTTGCCGACGCCCGTGGGGCCGAGGAACAGGAACGAACCCGAAGGACGCTTCGGCGACTTCAATCCGGCGCGCGACCGCCGGATGGCGCGGGCGAGCGCGGAGATCGCCTTCTCCTGGCTGATCACCCGATGGTGAAGTTCTTCCTCAATGCGGACCAGCTTCGCGACTTCTTCCTCGCGGATCGCCGTCATCGGGACGCCGGTCCAGCGGGCGACGACATCTTCGATATCGTCCTTGGTCACAATACCCGTTGACGTGTCATCGAGGTTGTACTTCTCGCGGAGCTGACGGAGATTCTCGCGCTCCTTGCGCTCTTCGTCCGAATAGAACCGCGCCTTCTCGAATTCGTGATTGGCGATCGCGTTCTCCATCCGGTGGACGATGAACTTGATGCGCTTCTGAATATCGGCGACTTCGGGCGGCAGCGTCGTCTGGCGGAGCTTTACGCGCGCGCCGGCTTCGTCGATCAGATCGATTGCCTTGTCGGGCAGGAAACGGTCCGGGATGAAGCGCACCGAGGTGTGGACGGCGTTTTCAATGGCCTCGTCGGTATAGGCGACCGCGTGGAATTTCTCGTAGCGCTCTTTGATCCCGAACAGAATCCGGATCGCGTCCGCTTCGTTCGGCGGCGGAACCTTCACGGCCTGGAAGCGCCGCTCGAGGGAGCGGTCCTTCTCGATCGACTTCCGGTATTCGGCCGGCGTCGTCGCGCCTATGCACTGGATCTCGCCGCGCGACAGAGCCGGCTTCAAAATGTTGGCGGCGTCCAGTGACCCTTCGGCCGAACCCGCGCCCACCAGCGTGTGCAATTCGTCGATAAAGATGATGGCGTTCTGGTTCTCCATCAACTCCTTCATGATCGTTTTCAGACGTTCTTCAAACTGCCCACGGTACTTGGTTCCCGCGACGATCAGGGAAAGATCGAGAGCCAGAATTCGCTTGTCGGAGAGGAAGGACGGGACGTCGCCGTCGGCGATGCGTTGGGCCAGTCCTTCGACGATCGCCGTCTTGCCGACGCCGGGTTCGCCAATCAGCACCGGATTATTCTTGGTGCGCCTACACAGGATCTGGATGACGCGATCCAGTTCGTAGTCCCGCCCGATCAGCGGGTCGAGGATGCCGTCGATGGCGGCCTGCGTTAGATCTCGGCTGAATTCACTCAGCAGCGAGCTTTCCTTGGGCCGGTTGGACGCCATCTTCTCGGAACTGGTCCGCGCGATTTCTTCGCGCACCTGTGAGAGACGCAGTCCCCGCTCGTGCAGGATCTCGGCCGCGAAGCACTTCTCTTCCCGCAACAGGCCGAGCAGCAAATGCTCGGTTCCGATGTGTTTGTGATTCAGCCGTTCGGCCTCTTCCGCCCCGTACGCAAGCACTCGCTTGCATTCGTGGCTCAACGGCAGGTCGACCGAGGTCGAGACCTTCTCGCGGATCGTGGTGTGCGCTTCAATCTGCTTGCGGATGGATTCGAGCGCCGCGCTCGAACGAAGGAAGCGGTTCGCCAGCGCCTTGTCTTCCCGCAATAGGCCGAGCAACAGATGCTCGGTCTCGATGTACGGGCTGCCAAACTGGCTGGCCTCGTATCGTGCGAAGAAAATGACTCGGCGCGCTTTTTCGGTGTAACGTTCAAACATGATTCCTGCCATGCTCCGATGAATCGGAAGAAGGGATCGCGTGCAATCCGGCGGGGTCCACCTGTCTTAGGCGGCCGCGCTCTAGTTTCAGGATGCGGTCAGCTCGCTGTGCGAAGGAAAGATTATGAGTGACATGAATCGAGGTCAGGCCGTGCGAGCGGTGCAGCTCTTCGAGCAGCCCCATAATCATGTCGCCCGTCCTGGCGTCGAGGTTCCCCGTCGGCTCGTCGGCCAACAAGAGCTTGGGGTTGCCCGCCAAGGCCCTGGCGAGAACGACGCGCTGTTGTTCTCCGCCTGACAACTCCCCGGCCCGGTGAGAGGCGCGGTTTCGTAGACCAACTTCATCTAACCTCGCCAATGACACGGCAGCGGCCCTGTCTGGATCCTCGCCCCGTATCAGCAACGGCATCATCACGTTCTCCTGCGCCGAAAACTCCGGCAGCAAGGACGGGATCTGCCAGACAAAGCCGAGCTCCCGGTTCCGAAACTCGCTCAGTTCCGTTCCAGAGAGACGACAAATGTCCTTATGCCCGAAGTATATCGCACCCCCCGAAGGACTGTCCAGACCACCCAGTAGATGGAGGAGGGTACTCTTGCCGGCTCCCGATTCGCCAACCAGCGCAAGGTGCTCGCCCTGGGCAACTTCGAAATCGATGCCCTCGAAAATGACGAGGTCGGCACCCCCCGAGCGGTACTTCTTCGTAAGCTGTTCGACTCGGACCGCCGGATCGCCACTCATACCTTAGGTTACCATCCGCAAGAGAAAGCGCTTTGCCGGATTTTGCCCTAGTGGGCGGCAGGTTGCCGAAACCAAAGGGCTAAGCAACGTCGAGCCATACCGGCCTATCCTTTACCAAAAACATTTCCCGCAAGAAATGTTTGAACTATACTCTAAGTGAATGGTGATCGACGTGCTGCTAGGAAACTTCGAGTTTCCTTCCTCGCGTCCGTGATGAGGAGAATTCCATGCACCGTAGAGGTTTCTGGTTCGGCCTGCTTTCCGTACTCACCTTGGCCCTGAGTTTTTCTGACACAGCGCTGGCTCAATTATATGCAAACCCAGCCGCGCTGACGTTTAATGTGTCTAGTGGGTCCGCGCAACTGCAGACCATTCAGATCGGCAGTACGACGACCACTACGATTACGGCCGGCTCCAACGTTGGCTGGTTGACCTTTAGCCCGGCCGGTCCGGTATTGATCAGTCCAGGCAATCCCGTAACCTTCAGCGTCACGGCAAACGCCACCGGCTTCTCCAATGGATCCACGTTCATTGCGAGCATGCTGATCAGCGGTGCGTCGCAAACGCCGTTTTCGATTCCCGTCACTCTAAATGTGGGTGGCAGCACTGGTGGAACACTCAGCGCGATACCATCCAACCTGACATTCTCGGCGCAAGCCGGAGGCGTTGCGCCCGCGTCGCAAACCGTGACGATCAACAATAACCAGGCGACGCAGGCGCAGTTCACCGCGTCCGTGACGTCGCAGAACAACTGGCTCCTGATCAATTCCTCGCAAGGAACCACCGGAACCGCCAGTGCCACCCTCACCGTCAGCGTCAACCAGGGATCTCTCCCCGCGGGCACCTATGACGGCACCATCAACATCCTGTCGTCCTCCGGCAATTTTGCGATACCTGTGCAACTGACGTTGACGAGCGCGCCTTCGCTGACTGTCTCGCCCACCGGAACTCTAAACTTCTTCTATCAACTGGGCGGGGCGTCGCCGCCGACCCAATCCGTCATGCTTACCTCGACCGGCGGTTCCATCCCGTTCACGGTCAGCACAAGTGCTTCCGGACCCGGCAACTGGCTGATCGTCTCGCCGCTCGGCAGCAGCGCCACCAACGCGAGCGGCATGGCCAGCCTGTCGGTCAGCATCAATACCA
>JBDTTK010000456.1:0-4303 GCA_039930685.1 Bryobacteraceae bacterium
TACGCCAACAGCCGGAATCAGCAACCCGATCGCGTCACTTTCGAAGTCGGCGACGCGCAAGACCTCCACTTTGCCGACGGGGCCTTCGGCGGAAGCCTGTCTTTGCTGGTTGTCAACTTTATTCCGGACGCGGCCAAGGCGGTCAGGGAAATGCGTCGAATCACTCAGCCGGGCGGGCGGATCTCCGCTGCCGTCTGGGATTACGGCGAAGGGATGACCATGCTCCGAGCCTTTTGGGACGCCGCCGTGAGCATCGACCCGGGAGCGGAAAAACGGGACGAAAAACATATGCGATTTTGCCGCTCCGGCGAGTTGGCGCAATTATGGACGAGCAACGGTCTGGAAAGCGTGTTGGAGAAGCCGCTATCGATCGCGATGAAGGTCCACGATTTCGCCGATTACTGGGACCCGTTCCTGTTAGGGCAAGGGCCGGCGGGCGCGTACGTCCGCACGCTGAAGGTCGATCAGGTTCAGGCGCTGCGCGACGCCGTCAGGCGCCGACTTTCCGTCACGGACGAAAGCGCTTCGTTCAGCATTCCCTCGCAGGTATGGGCCGTTCGCGGAACCGTGCCGGCGGTGCGCTGATCTGCAAGGTCAGTCGGCGGGCTGTTCGGGATAGAACTCGCGGCGGTGGCTTTCGGCGAACGCTCTCATGCGCGCCGCGACCTCCGGATATTTCTCAAGCACATTAGTGGTTTCGTGCGGATCGGCTTCCATGTCGAAGAGCGACAGCCCAATCTGGTCTTGCCTGTACTTTCCGGCGGCGCCGTCATTGCCGGCCTGAACCAGCGTCCGATACGCATGCGGCAGGTGGAGCTTCCAGTGGCCATCGCCGCTCAACACGCCTTCAAACGTCTTGTTGGTGGAGAACGGGTAGTATTCGTGCGGATTCGCCGCGCCCTCCTTGCCGCGGACCAGATCCCAGACGTCGAGGCCGTCGATCGGATTCTCCGGCAGCTTCGCGTGCGCCAGGTTCGCCAGTGTCGGCAGTACATCCACCGTGCACCACGCGCGTTTCGATTCCGATCCAGCCGCTATCTGGCCGGGGTAGCGGACGATGCAAGCCGACCTAGTTCCGCCGTCGAATCCCGTTCCCTTTGCTTCGCGGAACGGCGTCTTGCCCGAATGGTTTCCGTACGAGGTCCAGGGTCCGTTGTCGGACGTGAATAAAACCATGGTGTTGTCCTCGACGCCGCTTTCGCGTAAGGCCTTCATCATTTCGCCCACGGACCAGTCGATTTCCATCATCACGTCGCCATATAGACCCGCTCCGGATTTGCCTTTGAACTTCTCGCTGGCAAAGATCGGTACGTGCGGCATCGAGTGCGGCACATACAGCAAGAAGGGATTCGCTTTGTTGCGCTTGATAAAGTCAACCGCGTGCTCCGTGTACCAGGTAGTGAGCATCGGTTGATGCTCCTTCGTGACGCGGTCGATTTTGATCTTGCCGTTCTCCCAGAAGTGCAGCGGCGAATTGGCAAACGCCTTCGACTCCGGATGGAATTCCCACATGTCATTCGAGTACATCAATCCGCACGACTCATCGAAACCACGCGCGGGCGGACGCGTTTCCGGCTGGTCGCCGATATGCCACTTGCCGAAAACCGCCGTGCGATATCCGGCTGGTTTCAGGACCTGGCCGAGCGTGGCGAACTTCGGATCGAGTCCACGCGCCCCCGGCGGATGGGCTCCGACCACTTTGGTCCGCCCCGGATAGCACCCGCTCAGCAGCGAAGACCGCGACGCGGAGCAGATCGCCTGCGTGACATAGAAGTTATCGAACCGGCAGCCCTGCGCGGCCAGTCGTTCGACATTGGGCGTGGCATACGCGGTCTTGCCGAACGGACGGAAGTCCGACCACCCGGAGTCATCCAGGAAGATCACCACGAAGTTTGGCCGACGTGCAGCATCGGCGGGACGGGCGGCGCGCGGAAGGGTGAGCCCAGCCAATCCCAGTCCGGCGGATCTTAGCAGGTCGCGGCGTGAATAATTCATAGAAAGGCTCGCTGGCCTACCAGCATAGTAGAGGCGGCCGATGCCTGGATCCGAGGCGTGATAGGATGGCATCCTCGATAGGAAATCCAGCGATGCCTGCCAAAGAGTCTCCCCTTAAAGTATTGGTCATTGACGTAGGCGGAACCAACGTCAAAGTCGTGGCCACCTGCCACGAGGAGCCGATCAAGATTCCCTCCGGAACTAAGATGACCGCGCGCGCTATGGTCGGCGCCGTCAAAAAGGCCTCCGCCGATTGGGATTACTCCGCGGTTTCGATCGGCTATCCAGGGCCGGTGATCGACAATGCCGCCCTGGTGGAACCGCGCAACCTCGGAAAAGGCTGGGTCGACATGGACTTCGCCAAAGCTTTTGGACATCCGGTGAAGCTGGTCAACGACGCCGCGATGCAGGCATTGGGGAGCTACGACGGCGGCCGGATGCTGTTCCTCGGGCTTGGCACCGGGCTTGGTTCCGCCCTGATCCTTCATGGGCATGTCGCACCGATGGAACTGGCGCACCTTCCTTATAAACAGGGCGGTACGTTCGAGGATTTCGTCGGACTTCGCGGTTTGAAGCGCCTCGGCAAGAAACGCTGGCGCCACCATGTCGGCGAAGTGTGCAGGATTCTCAAGGCAGCGCTCGTCGCCGATTATGTCGTCCTGGGTGGCGGAAACGCGAAGGTTTTGAAGGAACCTCCGGCAGACACCCGCATGGGCGACAACGCGAACGCGTTCCGCGGCGGCTTCCGCCTCTGGAACGCCGCTCACGATCGGGCGACCGGCATGAAGTTAGAGATCCCGGAAAAGTAGAACTCCTCGAGACCGAGCGGCGACCTGAAGCACGCATCCGTCGGTGCGCGCCGTTGCGCGCGTTTTCGTATCGCCTGAAAAAATCTTTCTAGCCGCCTAACCTCCGGCCAGGTGGCGCGTCCCAGTCTATAGAACTCTACATAGGGTGCGGACGCGATGAACCTTACTTACCCAACCGCGATTATCCTGCAAGCCATCGAACAGGGCTATCGGCATGGCTTCGACATCATGGACGTGACGGGCTTACCGAGCGGCACGGTCTACCCGGCCGTTCGCCGGCTGGAAAAAGAAGGCCTCATTGTTTCGCAATGGGAGTCCGACGAGGACGCCTTTGCGAACAACCGTCCCGCGCGCTGTTACTACGAGATGAACGAGTTTGGCGCCGACTTTCTCGCTGAGTGTCGAGCGCGATTCCGCGCGCTGCCGAAGTTGCGTCCCTCACAGGTCAGGAGGTCCAATGCCTAAGATTCCCTGGATGTATCGCGCACTGATCTCTTCCGCCTCCTGGCTGGTTCCGCTCGGCAGACGAGCCCGTTGGCGCGCCGAGTGGAACGCCGAAGTATTCGCCAAAGTGGAATCGCTTGCCGAATGGAACCGCCTATCCGGGGCCGCCCGCGGGCGTCTGGGCGCTCGCTGCGCCGGAGCCTGGGTCGATGCGCTTCTCCTCCGTGCGGACGCGCTCCGCGAAGGTGCATGGGCCGATGTCCGTTATGGAGCGCGCCTCTTGATGCGTTCGCCGACGTTCACGTTGTCCGCCGTGCTTGCGCTTGCGCTCGGAATCGGTGTCAACACGGCGCTGTTCACCACTGCGCACGCGCTGCTGTTCCGGACGCCTCCGGTAGCCGACCCCGACGGCGTCGTCGTTCTCTTTACGAGCGACTTTTCCGGACCCCGCTTCGGATCCACATCGTACCCCGATTTCGAATTCATTCGGTCGCAATCCAAGTCGCTATCCAATGTCGCCGTGATGGAAAGCAACACGGCGGCCCTGCGGACCGGCGGCGAAATGGAGCAGGTGGACGTCGCCGCCGTCTCCGGCGATTACTTCGCACTTCTCGGCGTAAAGCCTTTAGGGGGCCAGACGTTCGACCGCGACGATGCGCCTGGTATGGTCATCAGCGAACGCTTGTGGGAACGCCGATTCGGTCGGTCGAGCAGCGTCTTTTCGCGCGGCCTCGTCATCAATGACCGGCCAGTGAATGTTATCGGCGTTCTTCCTGCCGCATTTCAGGGAACCAACCAGCAATCCCGGGCCGACATCTGGATTCCCATTCGCAACGGAAACCTCCTGGCGGCGGACGACGATGCCAGCTTGACCATGCGTGGAACCAGGCGTCTGTCCATGATTGCTCGTCTCGCGCCGGGTTCGACGCCCGAAGCCGCGCAGACCGAGCTGACTCTGCTGGCCTCACGACTCCATGCGTCTTACCAGCCGGAATGGACCGATCGTGCCGGCAAATCCCGCCGCCTCACAGTGGTCCCCTTGCGGGAAGCCGTTT
>JBDTTK010000457.1:0-4296 GCA_039930685.1 Bryobacteraceae bacterium
AGAACCGCGTCGTCCACCACTTCCCTCAGATAGTCGGCAAAGCGCACCGAATCCCACGGATCGCAAACAAATCCGGTTTCGTTCTGAATCACCAATTCGTGCGCTCCACCCACTGGCGTCGTCACAACGGGCACGCCGCTAGCCAATGCTTCCGGAAAGACGTAACCGAAACCTTCGAAGGCGCTTGTGTGCGCAAAGACGTCGAATGCAGGAAAGATGGCGGCGGCATCAATCGGTCCGCACCACAGGATGCGTGAGGCGATTCCAAACTCGTGGGCCTGGCGACGGAGAATTGGCTCTTCCGGACCCGAGCCGATCATCAGGAGGCGACAAGGAGTTTGGGTAAGGGCGAGCAGTTTGGAAAACGATTCCAGCAGCGCCTGCGGCCGTTTGTACTCGACCAGCCGGCTGACATATCCGATCGCAACCTCGTCGGGTGTCAGACCAAGCTGCTGTCGAAGTTCCGCGCGCCGCGAGCGGCGTACTGCGAATTCGGAGCAGTCGACCCCGTTGCTGATCACAACCGTTCGCTTCGCAGAAATTCCGGCTGCGATCGCGCATTGCCTTTCGCATTCGGACACGCAGATGACCCGATCTGAGATCCAGGAGAGGGAACGCTCCAGCATACGGACCGCCGAGCGCCGAAATCCACGGAGAGTCGGATTCAGCATCATCAATGCGTGCGGAGTGTAGACCCGCGCGCCGCTGACGGGAAGAAGGCGTCCGAGGAATCCGGCTTTCGTGGAGTGACAGTGAATGACGTCGAAAGGCCCGTGCTGGCGCGCGTACTGAGCCAGGGCGGCGTAACTCATGACATCGGAAGGGCGGACTTCACGGGAAATCGAAAACGAGGCGACGTGAACATCCGGGCAGTCGCGGCGAAGCGCGGCAAGCCCCGCCGTAAACAACTCGTCGCAACGCCGATTCGAATACGCCAAGTGGATTTCCTGGCTGCTTGCGGAGAGGCGAATGAGATCAAGGACGTGGCGCGCGACTCCGCCCAGCGCCGCTTCGACGACATGGAGGCACCGAATGGGTCGAGAGTTCATGACGTAGTTGCAAACCGCGGATCGAACTGGGCGGGCTGCCGGGCGCGCAGAGGCCGGAAGAGAAGGAAGTAGATCGCGCCGAGCAGAACGGGCAGAATCTGCAACTTGAATCGCACGGCTGTGCCGAGGTCTTTGTAAGTGACAAGGCCGTACGCCACACCCCAGATCAGCAAGAGGGCAAAGGCCCAAAGACACAGCGAATTGCGAAGGTGGCTAAGGCGAAGACGGATCGCTGCGCCGGCCACGAGCAACAGCAGCAGAAGATTCTCGCAACCCGCGAAGAGTCCGAATGCATGCGGCAAATCGCCGGGTAGCGGCCGGAAGTACGCGATGAACATGCTTTGAGGCGTAAAGAGGATCAGATCGGTGAGCGACGTGAGTTCCACGTTGTCGGAAAACGAAGAATTGGCTTTCCAACCTTTCGAAATCGACTGCGTGCTCTCAAATAGATCTTTGTCCTGCAGAAAATCCAGGCGGTCTGCAGTGGTGGGTACAAGAACCGCAAGCGTTCCGAGGCTCGCCGCGCCAAGGGCGATCCTCCAACCCGTATGCCTTACCCGTGGGAGCAGCAAGATCATGGCAGGCGCCATGAGAATCGGGCCCATCCAGACGCGAATGAGACTGGCGATCGCGACTCCGGCCAGCATGGTCACAAGATGGCGATAGCGGTGCGCGATCGAAACCTGCATCAGGCCCCACACATGCAGGGCGATTCCGAATAAAACGATGGGGTCTTTGCCAAAGATCGAGGACCAGAACAGCACGGATGGATACAGCGCGAGCAACCAAAAGAATCGTCGGTCCTCACGCCCCAGGACGATCACCGTGGCCCGATAGAACAGGTGGACGGCGATCAGCCCAAACAGGGAGAAGGTCATCTTCATTGCGTGGTAAGAATTCAGTCCTACCTTCGCGTGCAGGGCGCCGATCGCGACGACGACGTCGCCGCTTCCGTTCAATAGGGCCGGGAGTATTCCGCCTTCGAGACTCTGCGCGGCTTGGTAGTAAGACCAAGAGTCCAGAATTCCGTAATGCTCTTCGTATGGCAACATGAAGATTAGGCCGATTAGCATCTTCCCCGCCCAGAGCAGAAGCAGTAGTTTCTTCGACCCCGTCCGCATCGGCCAGATTGCGATCGCTCCCGCAATCGCGATACTCCAGATCAAACCCCAGGTGTAGTCGCCGACTACATCTGTTGTAGGAATGTTCACTCCCGATTCGAGGATGAACTGTTCGATGCCGGACAAGGATGCGATCAACATGACCGCTCCGGCGGCGAGCGCGGCGAGCAGGAGCGTCAGAAGACGCAAGGCGCAGCCTCACGATACAGAGACTCGTAGCGACGCACGGTGGCCTCAAGACTAAATTCTTCAATGACTCCTTGGCGAGCGAGAGCGCCCATCCTTCTGCGCTCGGTCTCGCTCGTGCGCATCAGCGAAAGCATCGACGTGGCCAGCGCCTCGCTGTCTTCAGATGGGCACAGTCTTCCGGCACCGGAATGCAGAATCTCGCCGTTTCCGCCGACCGCTGTAGCGACAATCGGGCACTCGCACGACGCTGCTTCAAGGATCGCCACGGGCAGCCCCTCAAATCTCGACGCCAGAACGAATCCGTCGCAGGCGCTAAGAAGCGCCACGATGTCAGTGCGCGCACCAAGAATTTCGACGCGGTTTGACAAGCCAAGGGTCCGGATCAAAGTCAGCAGTTCGGCGTGTAGCGATCCTGTTCCCGCGATCCAAAGATGCGCGTTCGGTTCGGACGCTGCGACGCGCGCGAAGGCGGTAAGCAGGTTCGGAAAATCCTTCTGGAACTCGAGGCGTCCGACGGAGAGCCAGAGGAAAGCGTCGGGCGAGCGTAGCTCGCGGCGCAAAATGCCTCGATCCATGGGGCTGCGAAGAAACTTGTCGGGGTCCACTCCGTTCACGATTACATGGGTGCGCGCCGGCAAAAGGATTCCGTCGTCGAAGTAGCGCTGCGCAACGCGGTCAGAGATCGCGATCGTGGCGTGGCACCACCGATTGGTCAGAACGTACGCTAATTCGCGTAGGCGCGCGGTGGATTTCCCGCGTTTTGCTTCTGTGATGTTATGGACCGTGCAGACGACATTCGGCGCGATGCCTGAGGCCCTCGCGAGACGCGCCAGCAGGTTCGCGTGGAACATGTGGGAATGTATGAGATCGAAGCGATGCGTGAGCAGGAGCCGCATGAATTGCGCGATGCCGCTCAGATTCAAACGGCCCGGGGACATGCCAAGCGAGTGAACCGTCGCGCCCGCGTCCTCCAGCTCCTCGACGAAAGCCGTGGGCGGCATCATCGAAACGACGGTCACGCGCCAGCCCCGGCTCAGCAATCCCAGCGCAAGGCCGTAGACCAGTGTTTCTGCACCGCCGACCAGGAGGCTGACGGTCAGGAGCAATACGTGAGGCCGCAAGCCTGGCGCGACGGGCGCTTCGACAAATGCCGGATCCGTTGAATCGCAGGCAAGCGGGTTCATCGAAAAGCTCCCGTGCGACGCAAGACGAAGAGAGGCGCGCAACAGGCGGCGACCGCACCTGCAGTCAGCGCCAGAGGCAACCCGGGCGCGCCGAGCCACGGAATCAAAACGGCGGCCGTGGAGGACGCGACAGCAGGAACTGCAAGGTACGGCCGCCACATCAGATGGAATCGCCTTGAGGCGGTCGCGGCAAATCCGAGTACGCTCGATAAGAGAAAAAACAAGACGGCAATCGCGAACAGGACCAGATTTTCCCACGCGATGGAGAAGGCAGCGCTGAAGACCGTGCGGATCAGCCCAGCGCCGAAGGTCGCTGCCGCCAGAATACCCAGGCTTCCGAGGATTCCGGCGAATTGAAGCATTGGCCGCAGCATGCTCCGGAACGCCACGAAATCACGATCGGCAAACGCCGCGCTGACCCGTGACGATTGGGCCTGACAGACTCCGGAAACGACGATGACGGCGGCGGCTTGCAGATGGACCGCCGGATAGAACTGGCCTACGGCAGAGTCGCCGGCGACGGATTGGTAGATCCAAATGGGAACGCTGATGGCGAGCGAGGTACAGATTAGCGCCACGCCGACCGGAAGCGTTCGGCGAACAAGGTTCAGCGCTTCATGGAACGTTCCCAGGTCCGCTGGGAAATCTCGATAGTGTGCGCCGAGCAGGATTAGCGACGTAATCGCCATCGAACCGACGGCGAACTCCAGCCGCAGCGACGATTCGAGGCAACCCACGAGAACCAGCAATCCC
>JBDTTK010000458.1:0-4283 GCA_039930685.1 Bryobacteraceae bacterium
CTCGCTGGATGAAGTCTAGGATCTTGACCGTGATCGCGGATTCTGGCTCTTCGCAGGCGATCATATACTGACCTTGCATATTTTGACCAAAAACTACAATCCGGTATTTCACGATAAAATCAAGTGGGATTTTCTGTATAAACTCCGCGGCGAATAGAGGTGCCGTGGGGCCTGGGTTCGCGGTGCGACGCGATGATGTGATGGACCACTCTCGGATTGCTCGGCCGGACCTCAACGGCAGTCACCCATTTGTCCTCAGTGAATCCGGTCGGCACGACAATGTACTGATAAGCGATCTCTCCGCTGGCTGGAACATGGAAGGAAACGGGGATCTCGACGACCGCGTCCGGCTTTCCGATCTTCCAATCCCGATTGAACACTTTGACCTTCGGCGCGTCGGCCGGATTGCCCTCGGACGCACCATGATCGGCCCAGGCGACCAGGGTATCGATCTCGCTCTGCGAGAGCGAGCGGTCGTTTGCGAAGTGTCCGATTTGCTGATCGGCGAACCAAGGCGGCATTTTCCTGAGGGTCACCGCGTTGCGAATCGCTTTCGCCCAGGGCCGCGTCTCCTTATAGGTGAGGAACGACATCGGAGCGATGTCGCCCGGACGATGGCAGACCTGGCAGCGATTCTGCAGAATCGGTGCGACGTCGCGGCTGAAGGTCACATCGCCGGCGAGTGCAGTCGCACAGAGAAGGCCGCCCAAAGCGGTGAACGAAGCGAACTGCAGTGACGATCTCATGGGTCTGGTCCCGATCTTACGGCGTAATCGGGCGAAGGCAAACGTTGATTGTTGCGCGGCGGTCCGGTTTCGAGGATCGAAATCGGCACGCGATGGATCGCCTCGCCGGATTCGTTCCATTGACAGTGCGGGGGCTGATTCCAAAGCGCTCACTACGCGGATCCGGCATATGGGACCCCACTCCGAACCGGGTTTCATCCAGGAAAACGCGCTCTTCGCCGTTTTCCGTTCTTGCGCCGATTCGGAAGGGGCCCCAAAATATGGCGATGCGGAATTGGGCGAGCAGGTACTGGGCATACGTGATTCTTATTCTGGCCTTCGGGTGTACCGCGGCCCATGCGGAGCAGATCACGATCGAGAATTCGAAGCTGTCGCTCAAGTTCGATCTGAATGATCGAGGAATTTCGATCGTCAGTCTGAGAAACAAGTCGACGAATACCGAGCATCTCTCGCGTCCATCCCCGGTGTTCGAGATGGCGGTCGACGGAACCGTAGTGCAAAGCGTGGCGGGCGTCAAAACGGATCGCGTAACATTCGCGGAGAATCGGTCGGTGCTGACGATCGAAGCGCACGTCATCGATCTGCCGCTGAAGTTGAAGATGGAAATTGCGCTCGGTCCGACTGACACCGCTGCCAAGGTCCGCATCGGCGCGACCAACCTCAGCGGCGCCAGGATCACGCTTCGCACGGTGCTTCCGAGCATCGGCGGGCTCGTCACGGCCGGAAACCCTTCTGAGCGCATGGGCATGGTTCCCACGGAAATCGGAACCGTAGCTCCCCTTGAGAACACGGCTCCACCAATTCCCTTGCGACCCCCGGGGCATCCCCCGCTTGGCATGCGATACATTCCGCAGATCGGACTTCCTGACGCGATGAACTCCATGGAGGTGGCGAGCGTCTATGACGCGGGCGGCACCGGAGGCGTCTTTTTCGCGGACCTCGATGGCGACCTCGACAATGGGATTTCGCCGATTCAGTTCAGTTTGTCCTCATCCGGCGTGAACGGATACTGGATTACGGACCTGGAGCGCGGCGAAACGAAGAGCGCTCCGCGGTTCGCGATCGGAGTCCACGACGTGGGCGACTGGCACGTTGCCGTCGATTACTACGTCGGGGCGCATCGTCCGCGCTGGCATTTTCCAGATACGCCAGCATGGCTTCGCGATCAAGGCGCGATCTACGGCTACTCGGGCGGCGGAGCCGGTGGAATCTACCTCATGTATCCGGGGCAGGACCTGAAGCAGAGAATTTCGTCCTTCCACGAGCTGCCTAGACTTCTCCGGGAAGCCAAGAGTCTCGGGACGAATGTCGTCTACATTTGGGGATTCTGGACCGGAGATCCCACCGCGCGAGGCGGCCAGTATTCCAATAAGGGCGATTACATACCGCGCACCGACCTCGGCGGTGTCGACGCGTTTGTCGACGGGATCAAGGAACTTCATAAGCAAGGCGGCAGGATCATCGTCTATGTCGAAGCATTCATCATTCAGAACCAATCCAAGATTGCCCGCGAGAAGGGCCTGGCGTGGGGCGGCCGCGATGCGGCCGGCGAATTTTACGCCCAGTATCGCAACAACTACTCGATGCCCTCCTATTTCAAGCCGTGGCAGGACTACCTTGTTGCGGTGTGCGAGCGATTGGTGCGCGACTACGGAGTCGACGGAATATTCCTCGACTCGTGGGCCTGGCGGATGAATCTGCCGATGCGCACGGCGGAGGATGGCGGCAAACTCCACACCGCCCTCGAATACAGTCAAGGCGTCCTGACAGTGGCGGACCGTGTGCGCGCGGCGATCCGGGCGATTAAGCCCGATGCGGTGGTGATCGGGGAGACGACCGCCGGTCCGATCGGTCGTCACTGGGACGGTGGATTGAGCGCGGACTTCGCCTGGATGGCGGGCATCAACCAGCAGAAGATTCTTGGATCGCCGGTGCGTTACGGGGTTCCCGAGGTCAACTTCATGTCGAACGGCAGGAATCTAAATGAGCTCAATCAGATCTTCGCCGCCGGCCACAATCTCGCGTTGTCCGATTCGCAGCTTGCGTGGTTGTCCTACATCCGGCCGTTGGTCGATATCCGTCGCAAATACAAAGACGCCCTGATCTACGGAGCGCAATCTTTTCAGCCATCCACCGGAGATCGCGATGTGGTGGCGTACTACTACGAAGGGTCGCCAAATAGGCTGATTACTGCGGTGAATACCTCAAGTCAGCGGCACTATTCGGGCACTCTAGTCCTCAGACCTCGCGACGCCGGGTCTTTGTGGCAGGACCTGATCACCGGAGAGGAATTTCAGGCTGCCGGCGGGAAAGTTTCCCTGAGAATTCCTCCAGACGGCCTGCGGGTTCTCCATCGTCGCTAATGCTACAGATTGTCGGACCGCGCTCGACTCCGTCGCATCAGGGGTTCTAACGCGCCGGGCACGATCGAAACGTTGGTAGGTTCCCTCTTGGAATCATGGATGCTGCAATAGGCGTCTGAGTAGGCCATTGCGGCGGCCCAGCAAATCAACCAAGCTGGAAAACATTGCGGGAAGGCATCGCGATGATTCGCGCGGCGATCGGAGCGAGGCGCTACCTTCTTCGATACTGCCGAGGCGTATGGACCCTTCACGAATGAGGAACTAATCGGAAAGGCGCTTGCGCCGTTCCGCGAAGGTCGTGATTGCTACGAAGTTTGGCTGGGACATCGACCAGCAGACGGGCCAGCGTGGCGGGCGTCTAAACAGTAAGCCGGAGCACGTCCGGTTGCTGGTTGACCGAATGTTTCGCCGCTTGAAGGTCGAAACGATCGACCTTCTCTACCAGCACCGCGTCGATCGTGTCCATCGAGGACGTCGCGGGTACCATGAAGGATCTCATAGGCAAAGGGAAAGTTAGGCTCTACCTGCGTTCCGAGGCCGCAGCGGAGACAATCCGCCGAGCGCACAGGGTGCCATCCGGTCGCAGCAGTGCAAAGTGAATATGGTCCGAGGACGCGCGACGTCGAGCAGACGAGGTAACCCGCCACGTGCGAGAAATTGGGCATCGGCTTCGTCCCATGGAGCCCGCTGGGCGCGGGTCTGCTCACCGGAAAAATCGATCCAACAACGAAGTTTGATCCGACCGACGTCCGCAATAATTCGCTTCGATTCGCACTTGGGGCGCGTGAAGCAGAACGGAGCACTTCGAGTAGGCCATTGAAAACAGCGTGTTCTCTATCGCCATTCATTGACACCGAAGACGCCCATGTTCTGTATTTGCAATCCACGGCTGATTTCCCAACCTGGACGTCTTTCCGTTGCACGGTTCCCGCGAACGGGAGTCGAAAAGCTAGATCGACTGAGGGAAGGGAGCCAATCCTGCCGGACCGGTGGATTTTCCTTCCCGCACAATTCCCGCAGAATCGGTCAGATTCCGCATAATTCCCGCACTTCTCCCGCAAACGAGGGTCACTTAAGTCCTTTGTCTCCAGCAGAAGTGCCCGAAGTTCATCGACGAATCTTGCTTGGGGTGCAAGAGGTCCCGGGTTCGAATCCCGGCAGCCCGACCAATCCC
>JBDTTK010000459.1:0-4267 GCA_039930685.1 Bryobacteraceae bacterium
TTGGATGCGGCCCGGGCATAGTCGAGCATGAGGCCGAGCCCAAATGCGGTGTTCGAATGCTCGCCGGAACGCACCGGATGCGTCAGTTTGCCAAGCCAGGTGGTGAGTGTCGAAACCGCCGCGGATTCAAGCGGATGGATATTCGCGGCCCATTGCTTCGCGTCGGGATCATTCCAACCGCGGAGTTCGGCCGACAATTGCAGCAGCCAGGCGAGTCCGTAGGGACGTTCAAAGGCTGCCCTTCCCGGAGCCTGCAAGTACGCGGCTTCGGTGTCGAGGTTTGACTTGGTTAGGCTCTTCCCCAGCGCCGCCCTGGCGCGTGCCGCGAAGGGCGCTTGCGGAAACGTCCGTGCCAGACGCGCCAGCATCCAGTGGCCGTGGACCGACGAGTGCCAGTCGAAGCAGCCGTAGAACGCCGGAGTAAGGGCGCGCGGAGTCTTCACGTCCGCATCGGAATTCAGCGAGTGCGCAATCTTGGTGGGGTATGGGCGGTGGACGCAGTCGAGCGCGAGTGTCGCGAAGCGCGCGGCCGTGACGGCATCCAGAGAGGCTGCTTCCATCGAGAGTGCTCCAAGGAGAACGGCAGTGAGAGCGCAGATACGAGGCACGCGCATTACTTCCTGGCCAGAACGTCGGCGGCCATCTGAGCGACTTCTTCGTCGATGGCGGAAGCGGCTCCGCTGCATGCGATTCCACCGAGAAGTTGGCCATCCACGCGAATGGGCACGCCACCTCCGTCGGGAAAGGCGCCGGGCTGAGTCAGGATGCCGAGATTCCCCTTCTTCAGGCTTTCGAGGGCAGTCCGGGACGGGCTTCCGTAGAGCGCGGCGTGTTTTGCCTTGCGCATGGCATACTCGACCGTATTCAATGTGGCTCCATCGCCGCGTTGAAGAAACAGCAGGTTTCCGCTGTCATCGACAATGCAGATGGTCAGGCGGACGTTCCGCTTCTGCGCCTCCTGCTCGGCGACCGCGACCATGGCCTTGACGGCTGCCAGATTCAGGTACTTCTTGCTTGGGAGATCAGCCGCCTGGGCGGCGATGAGGAAACCAAGGAGAGCGGAGGTCAGGCGAAGCATAGCGAGTATCATAGCGACACCCGTATCGCGACGGAAAGCCAGGTGGCTCAGTTTTCTTTCGACGTGACTGCGGCAGTGGGTCCCTCGCGCGCGCCCGCAAGCATCTCGGTACTCACGTGATCGAGGAGCGCCGTCCAAGCCGCCCGCGTTTCGTCGTCAAATCGGGCTTCCAGGGCTTGTGCGAGCGCCCATTGCAGCGAGGTGCTGACAGTCTGATAGTGTCCCTCCTCAACCCCGTAGACGGCGTGCCGGTGCCCGAGTTCCCGCAACACGGGTGTTAGCTTGCCGAACTCATCGAGGGACCCGACTACAGAGTCGAGCATGCCCATAAGCTTGGTTCCCTGCAGTTTGATATCGCCTTTGAACAGCGGACGAGTCGACGGGTCCATGCTGAACAACCGGCCATAAAACAGCGTGGCCAGCGGACCAGCCATGTCCCGGATCTGATCGAAGCTGTCTCGAACCATTGTTTTCTGCCTGGCGTTCATGGGCATCTCCGCCAGGCTCTGCATTTCGCGATCGTCATTTCGATGTCAATTCCACCAGCGCGGTCTCCACTTCCTTCAGCATTCGCGCGTGAGGCTTGCCGAATCCAGGCTTGTTCTTCGCCTCGTTCCACAACTTCACGCTTTCGGACAGCCACTTCCTGGCCTCTTCCCGATCGCCGTCCTGCTTCACGGGGCTGCGGGCCAAGGCGGCGTAGATTCCGCCAACGGCCGCCGCACGGCGAGGTAGAAGCGTCGTCGCTCCCGTCGAGCCGTCCTTCGCGTCGCTGCCGACATGAAGTGCAATCTGCGCATGGGCGACAGCCGCCGCGCCGCGCGAGGCGCGCGCCGCCAGCGCGCCGAGCTTTCGATGGACGCTCACAGCGGTGTACATGACCGCCGGCTGCCGCCGCCGCATGAATCGATCCGCAAAGGCCGCCGACTGCCGCCAGGCGCGCATTGCGCCGGCGAGATCCCCCTCGCTTTCGAGAGAGTCGCCCTCCTCCTCGTACATCACGCCAAGGTACATGCCAAATACGGTGTTCGCGGGATCCACCTTCGCTCCGTCGCTCAGGATTTTGATCGATCGGCGTTGCACTTCCAGCTTTCGCTTCGCTTCACTGCGTGGAATGACCGCCGCTAGCCTGCTCAGCGCGATGCCGTAATCGGTCGTGGCGCGAAGGTCCGCGAGATCCCGTTCGTAGATTGTGCGGGCGAGGCCCGCGACCTTCTCGTAGGCGGCGATGGCGCCCTCGGTATCGCCGAGATTCTGCAGGGGCGGATAACCCAATACGTCTCCAACGTGGCCGTAGGCGAGCATCAATCCGCGCTGTAGCGATGTGTCGTTCGGCCGGCCGGCGAGCAACTCCTCAATCTTTGCGACGGAGAGGCGATACTCAGCGAGGGCCTCCGGAAGCCGATTCAGCGTGGCCTCGGCCATGCCGAGCGCGGAATGCGCGCTGGAAATCGATTGCTGCATCGTGAGGTCGCCCGGCTGCAGGGCAATCGCCTCCTTGCTGAGAGCGAGTGCCGCCTTGGCGTGGTCGCGTGCTTTCTCCGCGCGCCCGAAGTTGCGATTGATTCGGGATACGTCCAGGTGCACGTTCGATAAGACGGCGCGAATCGCGGCGCTCTTGTCCAGGCGAAGCAGAGGCTCGCCGAGGGAGAGAGCTTCCTCATAGTTGACCAGAGCTTCGGGCAGCGACCTGGTTTCCTCGTAAATGTTCCCGATCTTGCGGTACGCGCTTGTCCGCGCCTTGGCGATCGCAGCATCTTCGGGCCGTTTCTTTATGGCAGCGTCCAACAACGCCTTCGCCTTCTCGTAGCTCGCCAGCGCCATCTTAGAGTTGCCGAGATTTGCGCTGCTGCCGTTGCCCTGCACGTCGCCGATTCTCAGATATGCGTCGGCAAGCTCGCTTTCGAGCTGGGTATCGCCGCGCGCATTCTTTGAGAGCGCGTCCAGGTATTCGATGCCGGTCTTGAAGATCAATTCCCGCGCCTTGGTCGATCCGGGAAGCGGAGCGACGGCGTCATGGACTTCAAACACGAACTTATTGGCCAAGCCGCGCACCAATTGCAGCCGGTACTCAGCCAACCGCGCCTGGCGAACGGAAATGACGGTTCCGGCGATCATCGCGACCGCCACGGCGGCGGTCGCGAGCAGACCCACGCTATGGCGCTGGGCAAAGCGCATCGCACGATAGCGAATCGTCTGCGCGCGAGCCACAACCGGAATGTGATCGAGATAGCGCTGGATATCCGCGGCAAAGGCCGCGGCGGTCGGATAGCGGCGTTCCGGCGTCTTCTCGAGCGCCCGCAGGACGATGTTGTCGAGATCGCCGACGAGTTTTCGGGCGACTGCCGGCTCGCGCGCGACGGAACTCGGTTGCGCCGTGTCGTCGACGCAGATGGCACGTTCGACTTCGGCCGGCGTATACCGTTCGATCCGGTGGGGGCGCTGGCCGGTCAGCAGTTCGTAGAGGACTGCGCCGAGCGAGTACACGTCCGACGCGATGGTGACGGGATCGCCTTTGATTTGTTCCGGACTGGCGTAGTCGGGAGTCAGCATCGCGGCCATGGTTTCGCCAGACGACATCGGGTCAGCGTGCAGGAGTTTGCAGATGCCAAAGTCGAGAAGTTTGGCGACGCCGTGCGAATCGACCAGGATGTTGCCAGGCTTGAGATCCCGATGCACGACGAAATTGCGGTGCGCGCACTCTACGGCCGAGCAGACATCGATGAACAGTTTGAGCTTCTGTTCAATTCCGAGGGAGTACAACTGGCAGTACTCGGTAATCCAGCACCCCTCGATGTACTCCATGACGAGGTATGGCATGCGATCTTCCGTCGTGCCGCCGTCGAGGAGACGAGGGATATTGACGTGCTTCAAGTGGGCGAGAATCTGACGCTCGCGCTTGAAGCGGGCCAGAATGAAGTCCGTGTCCATTCCCGGCCGGATCAGCTTGATCGCGACGCTGGACTGGTAGTGCTCGTCGTCGCGCTCGGCCAGATAGACCGTGCCCATGCCGCCCTGCCCCAGCTCGCGGATCAGGCGGTAGGGTCCGATCCGCCGTTCAGCGACCGTCGGATTGGTCTCGTCGAACATCGCCACGACGGCGCCCTTTACCTGCTGTTCCAGAAATCCGGATTGCAGCTCGGAATGGCTGGCGAGGAGCGATGAGACTTCGCGGTAGAGCTCCGGATC
>JBDTTK010000460.1:0-4261 GCA_039930685.1 Bryobacteraceae bacterium
GCCCCATCGCCCTTCGCTACACCACCCGCGAAATTCTACGCAGCTTCCACCGGATCTGACAACTGTTCCGCCGCGACCCGTGCAAAGACTTCGAGCGCGTTGGGCAGTCCGTCGCCAATCGCCGTGAATCCGAACCGGAAATGCTCGGGCATCCCGAAACAATCGCCCGGCGCGATCAGGACTCCGCCCTTCGTCAGGGCCTCCGCGAACGGACGCGCATCCGCCTGCTGCTTCAGCCACGGGAAGGCGGTCATTCCACCCCGCGGCTGCACCCAGCCAAAGCGATCGGCGCGTTCTTCGAAAAACACCTTCGCCAGCGCCAGATTTCGCGACGCGGCTTCCTGCGCCTTGCCCAGTACGATCCGCCGTTGCCGCAGCGCGAGCGCCGCCAGCGGCTCGCTGAGCGCCGCCGCCGTGATGTTCAGATAGGCGTGCGCATTGGCATAGTCCTTCAGACGAGACGCATCCCGGTCGATCATCCAGCCGATCCGTAGTCCGCTCAGGCTCATCGCTTTGGATGCGTCGCCAAGCACCGTCGCATATGGAAGCGACGCCGCCGCCATGCCCGCCGCGCCATGATAGATCGGATGATAGACCTGATCCACGATGAACTGCACGCCCCGTTCCGCGCAGAAATCATGGATGGCGCGCAGGTCAACGTCGTCGATCGTCGACCCGGTCGGATTGTGCGGCGTGTTGATCAATACGATCCTGGTCCGCCCGTCGACTAGCGAAAGAACCTCATCGACATCCACTGTGTACGCGTTTTCCCGCCGCAGGTGATACAACCGCGTTTCGAGTCCCAGCGACTTCGGCATGCTCAGCATCGGCGAGAAGCACGGCCAAGGAACCACAACGTTCGCGCCCGGTTCGGCCGCATGGAAATAGAGCATCCATAGCGCCTCCGACGAACCCGCCACAATCTGGACGTGGTTTGGCGAAACGCCCTCCGCCTCGGCCACCGCCTCGCGCAGCTCAATCGTTCCGCGCTGATCCGTGTAAAGCAACCGCGTCGACAGCAATCGGTCCAGGCAGCCGTCCTCTAATGCGGCCAGTTCTCGCAATGTCCACACCGGACCTGTGCTCGATGCCAGATTGAAGCGCGGATGCGGATTGCGGTCCAGCCACTCATCGAGAAGAAATGGATCGAAGCGCATGCCGCGATCATATCGCGACAGTCGCATTCCGTCGGCGGCGCGGTTTACCGTAAGTTGCGCCCCCGTGACCCCAGGCCATGGCAATGTGGCGAATCGCCTCGGCGCTCGCCCCCTCCCGACAGATACAATAGCGGCAACGTGCGTCTCGCTTTGCTTTCGGACATCCACGGGAATTTGTGCGCCTTGAGGGCCGTAATTGCGGACCTTGAGGTCGTTCAGCCCGACATTGTCCTCTGCGGAGGCGACCTCGCTACCCACGGACACCGCCCCGCCGAAGTCATCGATCTGGTGCGCAAGATGGGGTGGACCACCATCGCCGGCAACACCGATGAGTGCCTGTGGGCGCCGGAACGCTACGACGAACTTGAGCGCAACATGCCGGCAAAAGCTGGACTGCGGCGCATTCTGTTTCACGAATTCGCCCCGCGGACCCGCGAGCTCGTCGGTCCCGATCGCATCCAGTGGTTGCGGACGCTACCCCTGCGCCATCAGTGCCAGCACGTCACCCTGGTGCACGCATCGCCGGACGACTTGTGGGACGCGCCCGCCGCCAATGCGAGCGATGACGCCTTCCATGTCGTCTACGGATCGCTGCCCGGCCGCATCGCTGTCTACGGCCACATCCATGTGCCGTTCATCCGGACCGTTCGCGGCAAGATCGTGGCCAACACCGGCAGCGTCGGTCTCCCGTTTGACGGCGACCCGCGCGCATCCTACTTGTTGATCGAAGAAGATTGGTTGACTACACGGCGCGTAAAATACGACGTGGATTCGGAAGTTGCCGGACTGCTGGCATCCGGCTATCCGCGCGCCGAGTGGCTCGCGGCGTCCCTGCGGACCGGGCAATTTACGCCGCCCGCGTAGCGCCTATTCCCACTCAATGGTGCCCGGCGGCTTGTTGGTCAGATCGTAAAACACGCCGGCCACTCCCTCGACCGCCGCCAGTTCGCGAACCATGTTCCGCAACAACTCTTCCGGCATGCCGACGGCGCGCGCCGTCATGCCGTCGACCGAGTCGATGGGGCGAAGCACCACCGAGTCCGGACGCTCCGGCGTGCCGAAGGGCACCAGCACGACAGGAAACTGCCAGATCGATTGCTCGAAACCCGAATCTACCGACAGCCGCCGCACGATCGCATCCGCCCGTCGCAGCCGATCGAGCCGGTCTGCCGTAAGGGTCGCCGGGCGGACCGTCAGCGCGTCCACGTCGCCGTGCACCCGCACTACCACGCGGTTTACGTCGCCCAGCCGGTTGATCAAATCGGCCGCGAACGTCTCGGACTCCGGAAACGCATCGAGTGCGATGACCGCGCGATAGGTCCGCGAGTCGCCCTGCACTCCGACGCTCCGCAGCGGAATGATCCAGCCATCGGCCGTCTTCACGGCGCTCCCCGCCTCTGCCGCGCACAGGCAGCGGATCGCGAGGCCCGGCCCCGGAAACGGATGCCGTTCCAGCAACTCCGGCGCGATCCCCAACTCGCGGCCGATTTCGCGAACCTCGTCCTTGTAGAACGAGGAGAGCGGCTCCACGATCCTCCCCTCGCTGATCAGCTTCTGGATGCCCGCGACGCGATTATGGTGCGTCTTGATGACCTCGGCCTTGCCCTTGCCGATTACGTCACCGCCGGATTCGATCGTGTCGGGATAGATCGTGCCCTGGCCCAGCACCCAATGCCCATCGAGGAAATGCTCGCTGTCTAGAACGCGCTCCTGCACTTCGACGAAAGCTTCGCCGATGATGTGCCGCTTCTTCTCGGGATCGATAACCCCCGCCAACGAGCCGAGAAACGCCTCGCTGGCATCTTCCACCTGAAAATTGGTTGCGCCCAGCTTTGCGAACGCGCCGCGGACAAATTCCGTCTCGTCCTCGCGCATCAGCCCGGTGTCCACGTACACGCCGTGTACCCGCTCCGGCCCGACCGCGCGCAGGCACAGCGTGTACGCCACCGTCGAATCCACGCCGCCGCTTACAAAAAAGAAGATGCTACGGTCGCCTGCCGCCTCGCGGATCTGGTTTTCTACGATGCCGATCTGCCCGCTTGGATCCCAGTCCGTCTCGCAGCCGCAGACGCCGAATACGAAATTCGTGAGCACCTGCTTGCCGCACAAAGTGTGGACCACTTCCGGATGAAACTGCACGGCGAACAGGCGTTGCTCCGGGCTCTCAATCGATGCGATAGGGCATGTCTCGGTGGACCCAAGAACGGCGAATCCCGGGGGCGCGCCCGCCACCAGATCCCGATGGCTCATCCATACCTGCTGACGCCCGCTGATCCCGGCCAGCAGCGTCCCCTGCCGCTCGATCTCCAGATGAGCCAGGCCGTATTCGCCCTTCGTGCCCTTCTCCACTTGACCGCCCAGCAGGTGCGCCATCAACTGCTGGCCATAACAAATTCCCAGCACGCAGGGAGATTCTTCGCGGTGTGTGGACGCAATCAGATCCGGGTCGATGGTCGGACTGCCCGGATCGTAGACGCTCGAAGGTCCGCCCGAAATGATGACGCCTTTCGCTCCACGTAGTTCGGAAGCGGGTGTCTCGCTCGCCATGACCTCGGCATACACGCCGAGTTCGCGAACTTTCCGGGCTATCAGATGGCAGTATTGGCCGCCGGCGTCGAGAACGAAAATTTGCGGTCGCAACGGTTGCCGGCGGCCTCCTAATCGGTTTTATCGGACTTGCGCGGTCTGCGACTGTCCGTTCATGCGTTGTACAAGCAACTTCTTCGCGCTGTCGACCAGGGCCTTCGCTTTGGGCAGCGAGTCGATCGCCTTCTGCACCATCGGATCGATTTCGACGGCAACTTTAAGGGATTCGTCGATGCTGAACGCCGTGATGTACATCTCGCGCTTCACCTGGTTCTTGATCCACGGCAGGTTCTCTTTGAAATCCTCATCGGTGAACTCGGCGCCGCTCTTCTTGATCGAAGCGCGGAACTGGTCGATCACCGCCTGATCCGGCTCCCAGCCCTTGGGCAGCTTGTTGTCGCGCCCGCCGAAGTAGCTCGAACTGAAGTTAAAGAACCCGTACTTCCGCAGGACTTCGATCTGGAACTTGTTCAGCTTTTCCGGCACGAACTTTTCGTCCGGCGAGATTCCGCCGCCTC
>JBDTTK010000461.1:0-4259 GCA_039930685.1 Bryobacteraceae bacterium
GTGTTCTCGGCAAGGTCGGGCAGGACCTCGATACGTTCCGGATGCCGGTCGATGTGCGCATCGAAACCGAAGGCAACCCAGAGGAAAAGCGCGTCGAAGTGGTCGGCACGTCGAGCGAGTTTGTCGTCGAGACATTCGGCAAGCCAAAGGCGGTAGTGCTCGATCCGAAGAACAAGGTTTTGCGCTTCTCAGGCGACATTCGCGTTTCCGTGGCGATCCGCCGCGGCGAGCAGTTTGTGGAAATTGGCGAATATCCGGACGCGCTCAAGGAATACCAGAAGGCGCTCGAAGTCCAGCGCAATTCGTCGCTCGCGCACTACCGCGTCGGCGAAGTGTTCTTCCTGCAGAACAACTGGCAGTCCGCCGCGAATGAATTCCGAGAGGCGCTTTCGGGCGACCTGGTTCCGAAATGGACCGAGGTCTGGGCCCACATTCACCTGGGCAAGATCTTCGATATTACCGACCAGCGAGAGCGCGCGGTAAACGAATACCGGCAGGCGATCCGGACCAAGGACAACACGCAGGGTGCGCTTGAGGAAGCCGGAAAATACGTAACCGCTCCGTTCAAGCGGCAGGCTTCCACAAACTAGTTCGGCCCGCAATGCGTGAATTCTGGATCGGGCGTTGCGACCGCTTGTCGGATTGCAATGTCGCCGAGCACCAGTTCAGCCTATACTGATCGTTCATGCGGACCCCGATTCTTCTCTTGGCGCTTGGCGGAATACTCTTTGGCGATACCGTCGCGGGCCTCAAATTCACGCCGCCCGCCGGATGGAAAAGCGAGGCGCCGCGCCCGATGCGGGCAGCCACCTACGTGCTTCCGCCGGTCGGCAAAGACATCGACCACGCCGAATGCGTCGTGTATTTCTTCGGGCCTGGGCAGGGTGGAAGCGTCGAGGCAAACCTCGAGCGCTGGAAGGGCCAGTATCAAGTTAACGGAAAGCCTGCTCAAGCAACGATCAATAAGAGCAAGGTTCATTCGCTGCCCGTCACTACGCTCGAGACCGGCGGCGAGTACTCCGGAATGGGCGGTCCAACCGCAACCGAGAAGTCCCTGAAGTCCGGCTATCACCTGTTGGCTGCGATTATCGAAGGGCCCGGCGGAAACGTCTTCATCAAATTTACGGGACCCGCTAAGACCGTAGCTGCCAACCGCGCGAATTTTGAAAAGTTGGTGGCATCCTTCGAACCGGCGGGCAAGTAGCGCTACGACTCCCATCCGTAGAACCACTGTCCGGCTAGCAGGATGACGCCGCCGGCAAGCATGATCATGATGCACGCGAACCACTCCGAGTCGAAGGTCGAGATTTCGACGTTCGACGGAGAATTCGGATCGTACAGCAGCTTGACGCGTTCTCCGGCGACACATGGCGAATACAGATAAGTCCTCGCCCGGTGCTCCATGCGGTGTCCGTCGGCGACATATTCGACCACGCACCAATGGGCAAACAGCGGGGTATCGGACGTGCCGAGCTGAGTCACCGTGCCTTCGGCGCTGGATCGCGTGAGGGCACCCAAGGCTTTCGCGGCTCCCAGCGTCAAACCGCCAAAAATGACCAGCGCCCCGATCGCCAGGAATCCGACGCGGCCAATGCGCATTCCCTCGAATTTTCGGGAAAGTCTGGGATCGATCTCCATGCCGGCAAACGCCAGCGTGCGCATTCCCGCACCGCTGCCTGTATGCCATCATGTCACGGCGGCCACCCCCAGGTCGCTACCGGAATTGATCAGGAGGCGCGTGGGATACTGAGACGGTCCCCTCACGGACAGAATTCTCCATCCAATCATGAGCCTATTCGGTAAGAAGAAAGAAAACGCCTCCATCACCTACATCTCGGACGGAGGAGCCTCGCAAACCGTCGCCGTTCCCGTCGGCGACTCGGTCATGGAAGGCGCCATCAGCAACGGGATTGACGGAATCGTAGCCGAGTGCGGTGGAGCGTGCCAATGCGCCACCTGCCACGTTTACGTGGACGATGCCTGGATCGGCCGCCTCAAGCCCATGGACGAAGGCGAAGACGAAATGTTGAACAACGCCTTCTCGGAGCGCCGTCCAAACAGCCGGTTGAGCTGCCAGATTCAAGTCACGAAGGAACTGGACGGTTTGGTCGTGAAGACGCCTCCGGCGCAGCAATAACACTGCGAGGCGCTCCATGTCTCACGGCGTAGTCATACTCGGGGCGGGCCAAGCCGGCTTCCAGACCGCGACATCGCTTCGACAGGAAGGGTTTGCCGAGCCGATCACGCTCATCGGCGACGAGCCCGGATTGCCCTATCAGCGGCCGCCTCTGTCGAAGGCGTTCATGCTCGGGAAGCAAGAGATCGGGAACGCTACCCTTCGCCCGGAGCGTCACTACGAGCAGAACCGTATCACGTTGCTGACCGGACAGGCGGCGGTCGCAATCGACCGCGCGGAGCGCCGTATTTTGCTCACATCCGGATCCACGGTGCCGTTTTCATCGCTCGTCCTTGCTGTCGGCGCGCGAAATCGGAAACTGCCGATAGAAGGCGCCGATCTCGATGGAGTTTGCTACCTGCGGACAGCTGCCGAAGCAATCGACGTCCGCGGGCGATTCGGAAGCGCAAACGAGATTGTGGTGATCGGCGGCGGCTTCATCGGACTGGAACTCGCGGCTGCGGCGGCGACGCTGGGGAAATCCGTGCACGTCCTCGAAGCGTTGCCCCGCCTGATGCAGCGAATCGTATCGCCCGTTCTCTCGCAGTTCTATCGGAATCTGCACGAGAGCCGCGGTGTTCGTATCTCGACCAGCGTCGCCATCGCGAAAATCGAGGGTGAGCAGGGCCGCGTGCGCGGCGTCCGCCTGTCCGACGGAACGCTGTTGCCCGCCGATCTTGTCGCGATCGGAATCGGGGTCGTGCCGAATCACGAGCTCGCCGCAGCCGCAGGACTGACCGTGGCCAACGGAATCGCGGTCGATACCTATCTCAAGACCGATGATCCGGAGATTTACGCCATCGGGGATTGTGCCGAGCACCCGAATCAGTTTGCAGGCGGGCGGGTCCGGATTGAGTCGGTGCAGAACGCCGTGGATCAGGCGAAATGCGTGGCGGCGGCGATCGTTGGGCGGTCCGCGGCGTATCATGCGGTGCCTTGGTTTTGGACGGACCAGTTCGACGCATCCCTGCAGATGGTCGGGCTCTCATCCGGCTACGACCACGTCGTGACGCGCGGAGAACCGGAGAGCGGCAAGTTCTCGGTGTTCTACTTCCGCGGCGGAACGCTCAGGGCGATCGACTCCGTGAACAGGCCCGGCGAACACGTCGCTGGACGCAAGCTGATCGCCGCCGGTGTCCTCGTCTCGCCCGACCAAGCCGCGGATTTGAGCGTCGATTTGAAGGCCCTTGCCCTCAGCGCCCCGAGCTAGTTCTGGAAGCTCCCGGTGGCGGGCTATTCTCGATATGGATGCTCCTTCGCCTCTCCCCTCTTGTTCTACTCTTGACTCTCACAGCTTCCGCCGCGTCACTCGATACGGTCAAATTGCAAGCTGAATTCGAATCTGCGTTGAAAGGCTTCGACGGGCGCGTCGGTGTATGCGCACAAGACGGAGTGCGGTCCGCCTGCTTCCAGGGGGACGACCGCTATTCGCTGCAAAGTGTCATGAAGCTGATCGTCGGGATGGCCGTAATGGACGCCGTCGATCATCGCGGGTGGAAGCTGGACGAGCGCGTCACCATTCGGAAGGCCGACCTCAGTTTGTACGTTCAGCCGATCGCGAAGCTCGTGACTGGCACGGGATACACGACAACCGTTGGCGATCTCGTCCGCCGCGCGATTGTAGACAGCGACAGCGCCGCCGTCGACATTCTGATCCGCAGGCTGGGCGGTCCGCAGCAAGTGCAGGCCTTCCTCGACCGCAACGGGGTCAAAGGAGTCCGAATCGACCGTCAGGAGCGTGATCTGCAAACCGAGATCGCGGGGCTCACATGGAAGCCGGAGTACGTAGATCCGGCCGCACTGGAACGTGATAGGAAGGCGGTTCCCGAGGCCCGCCGGGAAGCCGCGAACCACAAGTACCAGACCGATCCGCGTGATACGGCGACGCCGCACGGCATGGCCGGAATGCTGCTCGCACTGGCTGAATCCAAGCTGCTCTCGCCCGAGTCATCGCGGCACCTAGTTCGCATCATGACGGAAACCGTGACGTTCCCGGATCGCTTGAAGGCCGGTACACCCCCTGGCTGGACGATCGCGCACAAGACCGGAACCAGCGGCGCCTGGAACGGCATGACGATCGCGA
>JBDTTK010000462.1:0-4251 GCA_039930685.1 Bryobacteraceae bacterium
AATTTCGCGATGGATCAGTGAGTGAATGACGCCTCCACTGCCGCACAGGGCGCCGCCCTGCACCTTCACAAGGACTTGCGGATCATCGATCCCGCTCCGGAGAACGCGACTCCAAAAAACAGCAGCATTCCAAACGGAATCCAGAAATCGCTGTTCCAGCCCAGTTTGCCGCTCAGATTCCAGCGCAGCCGCGGATCGATCTTGAACCGGTACCGCCCTTCCGCATCTGCGTCGGCTACCAGGCCATCGTGTACTCCCTCAAACCTTCCCATGCCTCCGTGCACACGCCGTCCATTCCACTCGTACTCGATCAAATCGTAGCTGGACTGTTCGATCTTCTTTTTCGCGGCCGGCGTGATTTCGACTCCCGGAATCGCTTCTACGAGGCTAAACGTGTGGGCCTGCGCCACCCGCTGCGCCGTGACGTCCTTCCAGGTCAGAATCTTGGCGACGGTGAAGTACGTGAACAGACCCCAGCCGATCAGCGCCAACAGCCCTGTCCCGGAAAAGACGGTCCACACGCCAAGCTTCTTCATCCAGCGAAATCGCTTCAGGCGGGGATAGTCATCATCCAGGGTCGCCACCCCGGCTAGCGAGAACATCGCAAAAAAGCCCGCTGCCACCAGGCAACCAATTCCAGCCTCCAGCTCCGGACTGTCTTCCAGATTGGTCACCCGCAGGAGCCGCGCGTTTCCGCGAATCATCTGGACGCGGTGGCGGCTTCCCGGCTTCCACATCTCCAGTTCCTCGAGTGCCTCTTCCGGATACGCCGCCTTTCCCGCGTCGCCTTCCCATTCCATCTCGCGGCCGGACCCGTCTTCTGCCCGCAAGTCCAGCCGCATCGTGTAGATCATCGTGTCGACCGACTCAGAGTCCGGGGACGGCAGCAGATCCATCCTCAAGCGGCTATGGAGGACCGTTACCTCGGCGGTCCGCATCCGCGAGTAGGTCCAGAAATTCTTGATCGAAAACCAGATCAGCAACAACGTGAGCAAGAGAAAAACCAGGCCGACAATCTGCAGAGCTCCAAGTTTGACGCGCATCACTTCGCGCACCAGCATAACGAAACTCGCTTGCGCATGCCTCAAATCCTCGCATCCGGTTTAGAAGGCCGGGCGGCATGTCCCATCGCATCCGTCGCAACTCGAGATCTCGTCGACGATAAACGTGCCAAAATCACGGAAGCGCCGTCCAAGTTCTGAGGCCCTCTACACCGACGATGCAGACTCTTAACCAGGACTTGCGATTCGCCTTCCGGACTCTCCGTAACAACAAAGGCTTCGCGGCTGCGGCGATCCTTTCCCTTGCGATTGGCATCGGCGCAAACACTAGTATTTTCAGTGTCGCCAACGCACTGCTGCTTCAGCCCCTTCCTTATAAGGATGCGGACCGCCTCGCGATTCTCTGGAATCGCTCCCCCGGGCTGAACATCACTGAGGACTGGTTTTCTACCGCCCAATACTTCGACATCAAGACCGGGCATTCCGGCTTCGAGCAGCTCGCCCTCGCCATCGGCGGCAACAACAACCTGACCGGCGACGGCGAACCGGAGCGCGTCGGCACGGTCCGCATGTCGTCGAACCTCCTGCCGATGCTCGGCGTGAAGGCGGACCGCGGACGCCTGTTCGTCGCCGAAGAAGACGCCCCGGGACGCGCAGGCACGGCTCTACTGAGCTACGGCATGTGGGTCCGCCGCTATGGCGCGGACCCTAAAATGATCGGCAAACCGATCTTCCTGAACCAGCAACCCTACCAAGTGGTCGGAATTCTGCCGGAAAGCTTCTCGCTTTCCCGAGAAGTGATGCCGACCCTCGGTGGCGCCGAGCAGGCCGATATCGTTCTCCCGCTGCCTCTTCGTCCCAACGCCGCCGTCGACCGCGACCACGAAGACTACAACATCGTCGGCAAACTGAAGCGCGGCGTAAGCGTCGCACAGGCGCAAGCCGAAATGGACACGATCACGGCCCGCCTTCGCCGCGATCACCCCGAAGAGTATCCGCCGAATGGCGGCCTTACTTTTAGCGTCGTCCCGCTGCAGGAGCAGGTCGTCGGAGAAGTCCGAATGGCGATGTTCGTGCTTCTCGCCTCCGTCGGATTCGTGTTGCTGATCGCCTGCGCCAACGTCGCCAACCTCGTTCTGTCCCGCGCCGTCGCCCGCAAAAAGGAGATCGCCGTCCGCGCCGCGCTGGGCGCGAGCCGGATCCGCATCGTCCAACAACTCCTGACCGAAAGCGCTCTGCTCGCCCTCTGCGGCGGAATCCTGGGCGCGCTGATGGCTGTGCTGAGCCTCCGTTGGATTCACGCGATGGGCCCCAAGAGCATCCCGCGGATCGAGTCGATCGGTATCGACGGAGGGGTACTGCTATTCACCTTCGCGCTCTCACTACTCAGCGGAATCCTATTCGGACTCGCCCCCGCACTCAGAATCTCGCGCGCCGACCTCCACGAGACTCTGAAGGACGCGAGCCGTGGATCGGGAAGCGGGTCTCTTTGGGGCCGGCGCGGGAATGCCACCCGCCGGATCCTCGTGATCGCCGAACTCGCCTTGTCGGTCGTACTCTTGATCGGCGCCGGACTCCTGATTCGCAGCTTCGGCCGCCTCCAGGAAGTCCCCCCGGGCTTTAATCCGAAAAACCTGCTGACGGTCGGCATTACGATGAGCGGCAACAAGTACAACAACCCGAAACTGGTGCTCAGCACCTACCGCGAGATGTGGCAGCGAATCGAAGCTCTGCCCGGTGTCACGGCCGCGGGAGGAGTCACCGCTCTGCCCCTCACGCAAGCGTTTGCCTGGGGGCCGATCACCGTGGAAGGCCGGGTTCCTCCAGCGGGCGAGAACTTTATCAACGTCGACATGAGAACGGTCGGCGGCCGTTACTTTGAATCGATGGAGATCCCGCTGCGGAAAGGCCGCCTCTTCGACGAGCACGACATTTCCGGAAATCCGCGCGTCATCGTCATCGACGAGCACATGGCCCAGCAACTTTGGCCCGGCGAGGACGCCATTGGCAAGCGCATCCACTTCGGCGGCGCCAAAGCGACTGCGCCTTGGGAAACCGTCGTCGGCGTCGTAGGACGCGTCAAACAATACACGCTTGACGCGGATTCGCGAATGGCCTTTTATCGCCCCCAAACGCAAGCCGCCGTGCGCGCCCTCTCGATCGTCATCCGCAATAACGCCGATGCGGGCAAACTCACCGCCGCGGTCAAGAACGAAATCAAAGCCATCGACCCCGATCTGCCGCTGTACTACATCCGCACCATGGCCGAGCGCGTCGACGAATCGCTCGCCCGCCGCCGCTTCTCCATGACGCTCCTCGGCATCTTCGCCGGACTCGCACTCGCCCTCGCCGCCGTCGGAATCTACGGCGTCATGGCGTATCTCGTCACGCAAGGCACCCGCGAAATCGGAATCCGCATGGCGCTCGGTGCGACCCAGGGCGGCATCCTCGCAATGATCCTCAAACAAGGGTTGGCCATTGCCGCAGTCGGCCTGAGCCTCGGGCTCGTCGGCGCATTCGCGCTCACGCGCTTCCTCGGCAGTCTTCTCTTCGGAGTGAGTCCGACCGACGGATTGACGTTCGTTGCGATCGCCGGCATCTTGGGCTTTGTCGCGCTACTCGCAAGTTACGTGCCGGCCCGGCGCGCGGCGAGGATCGATCCGATGGTCTCGTTGCGCTGCGACTGATGGCGGCAGGTTCGCTCGGCGGACGCAATCTCGAGCTAGCATTCTGCGCTATCCTTTGCGGTGCGACGGCGTAACCGATATCTTTCGGCCGCCAATCCGCCAACCTCATGCGCGTACTTCCGGATGGGACCAAAGGCCTGTCTCCCCGAGGCCAGTCGGCATACTCGTTCGACTGGATTCGGTTCCTCGATTGGTTTGTATCCGTCGGGCTATCCCGTCAGGCCAAGGCGCTGTTCCGCAGCCAGAGTCCCGAGGTCCGAATCGTTGGCGGCAACATAGGAGGCCTGGAGGTTGCGGAAGTACTTCGACAGGTCAACACCATCGCACCCACCCGCATGTGTTGGACGATGACCAACTATGGAAGCGACAAGGGCAACGGATGGCACAACTACACTACTGTCTATTGGTCTTTACTCAAGGACCTGCGCGACAAGCCAATCCGAATCTTTGAGCTTGGCCTCGGAACAACGAACCTCACCATTCCATCCAGCATGCCGAATGGAGTACCGGGCGGTTCGTTGCGTGGATGGCGGCAGCTATTCCCGTGCGCCTCCATCTTTGGC
>JBDTTK010000463.1:0-4250 GCA_039930685.1 Bryobacteraceae bacterium
TGCGGCGCTTGGATTGAATCCGGCGTCCGTCGGGGCGCTGCTTGGCCGGGCTCAAACGGCCTTCCGTCGAGAATACGTTAAACGAAACGGAGAGGAATAAGCGATGGATACGGACAACTGGGTCGATGAACGGATGGCGGTTCTGAATCCGGATCCGGATTGGCAGCCGGATCGGGCGCGCGCTCTTGCGCGCTTGCGCGAGCGGCGGAGCACGGCGCTGGTGGGACCCGCGGTGTGGGCGAAGGCGATCGCGCTGGGCGTCAGTACGTCGCTGGTGGTGTTCTTTCTGCTTCAGCCGAAGGCGTTGGCGCAGCATGTGGTCGCGCCGTGCGCCGACGCATGCGAAGGCATTCTGAAGAAGGTCGACCTGCCATACCTGCCCCGAGCGGTGAAGGCGATGCGGGAGTGGTCGGACGGCGTGATGGCGCGGAGCGCGGGTGTCGCGCGGCCAATGGCGCCGGATTTCACGCTGAAGGATGCAAACGGCGAGGAACTGAGGCTCTCGGCATTCCGCGGCCGGGTGGTGCTGTTGAATTTCTGGGCAACGTGGTGTCCTCCGTGCCGCATCGAGACTCCGTGGTTCGTGGAGTTCGAACGGCGATTCAAGGACCAGGGGTTGGTGGTGATCGGCGTGTCCCTGGATGAGGACGGCTGGACGGCGGTCCGGCCCTTCGTCGAATCGGCCAAGATCAACTACCGGATCGGCATCGGCGATGCGGGGCTTGCACACAGATACGGAGGGATCGAGTCGCTGCCGGAGACGCTGCTCATCGATCGCGAGGGCCGGATTGTCGCCAGCCACGTCGGCTTGCGGAGCAAAGACGATTTTGAGCGGGAGATTCGGGCGCTACTGGTGAGGTAGCCGGTAGACCGGCTTTAGCGGTTCGCGAAGCCGAGCAGAACGATTCCGACGAGAATCAGAGCAACGCCACTCATCTTTGCGCGCGTGATCGGTTCGCCAAAGAAGAGTTTGGACCAGACCATCGTCCAGATGTAGCCGAGCGAGACTAGCGGATAGAGGACGCTCAACTCTCCGTTCTTCACGCCCCATACAAAGAACACGGAAGAGACGAGATAGGTCATCGCGCCGCCGATCAGCTTCCAGTTTGTGAGGAGAGCTGGAATGGTGAATTGGAGGCGGCCTGAACTCGCCTTTAGAAGCACGCTCGCGAACGATCCGATGATGGAAGCGACGAACACGAGCACCATCGAAGAGACTGGCGTCTTCACAGCCTCCACGATCATGACCGCCCTCCCCTGCCAATGATTGCCACGCCGAATACAATGGTCGCCAGTCCGGCGATCTTCAGCGGCGTCATGACCTCGTGAAAAATGAGCACTGATAAGATGCCTACCCACACATAAGTCAGGGCGATGATGGGATAGATCGACGACAACTCGCCATGCCGCAGGGCCAGGGTCAGCAAAATCAGGCTGACTCCGTAAAACATGTAGGCGACGATGAGAGGAACGTTGGTCAACAGGCCCAATACCGCGTCGATGAAACTCGCCGGTTGGATCCTACCAGCTCCCACCTTCATGAGAACCTGCGCCGTCGCGCCGCACAACGTGCAGCAGAGGACAAGGAGAAGGGATTGCTTATGATTCGCGGCGGAGTTCGACAAACATTTCCATCATAGCGAACCGGGGGAATATTGCGATCCGTCATTCGCCTTATGGGCCGCTAGAATAGAGACGATGGCTTTCAAACGAATCGGCATTCTCACGGGCGGCGGCGACGTTCCCGGACTCAACTCGGTGATCAAGAGCGTTACTTATCGCGGATCGGAATTCGGATGCGAGACGATCGGCATCCGGCGAGGATGGGAGGGCTTGACCCACGTCAATCTGGAAGATCCGGCAAGCAAGTCGCGGTATGTTCTCCCGCTGAATCGCGAGAACACGATGCGCATCGATCGCACGGGCGGCACGTTCCTCCACTCCAGCCGCACGAATCCGTCCAAGATGCGCGCGCTGCCGGAGCATCTGAAAGGCTCGCTGACGGCGAACGACAAGGGTGTCTTCGACATGAGCCCGGTGGTGTTGAAGAACCTGGAGGCATTGCAGATCGATTGCCTGATCGCGATCGGCGGAGACGACACGCTCAGTTACGCCGCGACGCTCGACAAGCTGGGTGTTCCGGTGGTCGCGGTGCCGAAAACGATGGACAACGACGTCCGCAATACGGAGTACTGCATCGGCTTCTCGACGGCGATCACGCGCGCGACGGACTCCATTCAGCGGCAGCGGACGACGGTCGGCTCGCACGAGCGCATCGGCATCTTCCGCGTGTTTGGCCGGGATTCGGGCTATTCGGCCCTTTATACGGCATTGGTGAGTTCGATTCGCTGCTGCATTCCGGAGCACAAGTTCGATCTTGAAAAACTGATCGAAATGCTGCTCGACGAGAAGCGCCGCAATCCCAGCAACTACGCTTTGCTCGTGATGTCCGAAGGCGCGCAATGGGAAGGCTACCAGGTGCAGGAGTATGGCGAGGCGGACGGCTACGGTCATCGCAAGAAGCTGAATGTCGGCGAGGCGCTGAGCGACGAGATCAAGGCGCGCACGCGCGAAGAGACCATTGTCAGCGACCTTACGTACGATCTCCGCAGCGGCGATCCGGATTTCGTCGATAAGATGATTGCCGGCACGTTCGGAACGATGGCGCTCGAAGCGGTGCTTAGCGGCAAGCACGGGTTGATGGCCGCGTTGGTCAACGGCTGCTACGCGATGGTGCCGATTCCCGATCCGAAGCTCGGCGCGCGCAAAATCGACGTCGCGACGATGTACAACACAGACCGGTACCGGCCCACCTACTCCAATAAGGAAGGGCTTCCGATCTTCCTGACGCGGGCGAATTAGTCCCCGACGGCTACAATGGATTCCGCACGGGCCGCCACCGCGGCGCGTGGCGTACACCGCATGGACTGGCTTCGCCGCTATCTGCAACCGACCCGCCCCTCTCTCGAGGAGATCCGGCGGTATTTTGAGGAAGCTGCGCGCGATGAAGAGCACTATCCGGCGACGATCGATCCGCGGATCTATCACGTCAAGCTGGTGCTGGAGCATCTCGGGGATCTGAGCGGCCGCCGGGTGGCTGATGTGGGGTGCGGTAAGGGGCGGTTCGCGCGCGTGCTCCAGGAGCGGTCGCCGGACGCGAAAATCTGTGCGATCGATCTGGCGGCGAGCATGCTGCACCACGTTCCGGCGGGGATCGACCGGTGCATGGCCTCGATGACGGCTCTGCCGCTGGCAACCGCGAGCTGCGATGGCGCTTATGCGACGGAATCGCTCGAGCACGCCGTCGATATTCCGAAGGCGGTCGGCGAGCTTTGCCGGATCGTGAAGCCGGGCGGGCGGATTGTCATCATCGACAAGAACAAGAAAAAGTGGGGCAAACTCGATACGCCGCGTTGGGAGAAATGGTTCGGACGCAACGAGCTCGAGAAGCTGCTCGGCACGCATTGCAGCCACGTCGAAAGCCGGGAGATTTCCTACTGGGAAGACGTCGAGCCTGACGGGTTGTTTCTCGCCTGGCTCGCCGTGAAGTAGCCGCTATTTCGCGGGAGGCGGCGGGAAGGAGCCTTCGGCCGCCATCCACGAATACCAGTCGATGGTCATCATGCCGTTGACGACGAACGGATCGTTCGCGAAGAGCGCCTTCGCTTCGTCGGCGCCGACGGTTAGCACGCCAATGCCCCGAATGTCGGACTTGTCGAGCATCGGACCGGCCAAAACGAGTTTGCCGGCGCGATGGGCCGCGGCGATGTTTGCCAGATGCTCCATTTGCCATTTCTGCATGTCGGGGGCGCTCGCCGTTCCGAATTTTGGCCCGTTGCGCAGCACCGCAAGCTGGTAGGTGGCCATCTTGACCTGGCCGTCTGGGTTCGCGGCGCGCCAGGTTTTGTATTGTTCTCCGATGCCCTTGTAGGAATACCAGGGGTGCGATTCCATTTCGAGGAGACCTTCTTTGACGGTCGGATCAGCGGCGGCGAGTTCCTTGGCCTGCTCGAGCGACGAATGGAAGATGAAGATCCCGCGAAGTCGCGGAGTTTTTGAAACGATTGGTCCGGCGGCGACGAGGGGACCATCTTTCGCCATGGATTCGATGTGCGCCATGTGGGCGGCCTGGATCCGGTTGCCCTCTTCGTTCGTCGTCGCGCGGCGGTCGGCGCGGGACCAAATGAAGGTGAAGACATACTTGTCCATCGTGGCTGGGTCCGGCTGCGCGAAGGCGCTTCCGGAGCAGA
>JBDTTK010000464.1:0-4248 GCA_039930685.1 Bryobacteraceae bacterium
GCACGTAACCCACGATGTGGAAGCCCCACGCCGCCAGTCCCCACTTCCACCCGAACATCAGCATGAAGATCGCGAGGCCGCCGTATAATCCCCAGCGGATCCCCGGAATCTTGTCGATCAGGTCCGGCTTGTAGTCCGGCGTGTACTTGCGCACAACCGTCTTGTTCTTGGTCTCTCGCTTGTACATCCAGTAGTTGCCGAACAGGACGTGCCAGAGACCGAACAGATAGGGGCTATGCGGATCGCCCTCTTTATCAGAGAAGTGATGATGCTTCCGGTGGACCGCCACCCACTCCCGCGGGACCACGCCCGTAAAGAGGCTGAGGTGGAGATGAAACAGGTTCGCGATCACCGGATGGAGCGTAAGCCCCCGGTGCGTTTGCGAACGGTGCATGTAAATCGTAGTGGCGAAAACGGACGCCTGTAGGATCACAACGGTGATCACGAACATCCAAAGAAAACTCATTTATCGCTCCGGCTTGGTTTGAAAGCCCTTTGCTCACGCCTGAAGATGTGAGCTTCATAACGAGCCAGGCAAACCGCGCCGGGCGCGAACAGATTCCGTTTCACGCGGTGACTCATGAGAAGCCCGCGCACAAAATCCCAGGTGAGACCGCCGCCATTGTCGCTGGCAGCGAAACCCGATCATTTAACCCTGCCTCCCGCGGACTGAGCGGCCGCCAAGGCAGGCAAACTTGACTCCGATGAAGCTAACGGTATCCTACCAGATCACCTCGTGATCCGAGCGTCATCGCCCCGAAGCGCGACCGCGAGGCCTTACCTCAGGCTGCAAACGCATGTGACGCTCTCCTAGATCCCCTTCGCCAGGAACCCGCCGTCGACCGCGATCACCTGACCGGTCACAAACGTCGATGCTTGCGATCCAAGGAATATTGCGGCGCCCACCAGTTCATTGATGTTGCCGAACCGTGCCATGGGAGTCCGCCCTAGAATCATGCCCGCCCGATTCGGATCGTCCAGCGCCTTGGAGTTCAACGCCGTCCGGAAGACGCCCGGCGCGATCGCGTTCACGCGCACGCCTTTGGTTGCCCACTCGCAGGCGAGTTGCTTGGTCAATTGCATGACGCCCGCTTTGCTCGCTCCATAGGCGCTGACTTCGTTGAAGCTGACAAACGACGTCATTGAGCACGTATTAATGATCGAGCCGCTGCCCTGGGCGAGCATCTGCCGGCCGAAGATCTGGTTCGCGCGGAAGCTGCCTGTCAGGTTCGCTTCGATCACGCCGGACCACGCTTCGTCCGTCAGATCCACACTCGGCGTCCGATTGAACGTTCCGGCCGCCACCATTAGGATGTCGACGCGCCCATGCTCCTTGACGACCGCATCGCACAGCGCCTGCACGCTCGCCCGGTCGAGTACGTCGGCCGTCAGACTCATGGTCCGCGCCCCGAGCGCCTTCAACTCAGCGGCTACCGCGTCCACCTTACCTTGGTCCCGTGACGCCGCGATCGTGACCGCTCCGCCGAGCGCGTACCCTCGGGCAATCGCCTGTCCGATTCCGCTCGTCCCGCCCAATACCACGGCGATCTTGTCTTTTACTGAAAACAGGGTGTCGATCGAATACTCCACGCTGCCCTTCCTTTGCTCTCTGGAATTTGATGCAACCGGATCCGTTAATCGAGCTTGCGGACGCTCACCGGCGGATTGTGCTCGCATGCCAATGAATCCGTCACGCCACTCGCCACTTGTGCACAGGCGTTCGATTGCGCGGTCCGCATCGCGAGCGATTCGTCCTGGCCCGATGCCGTCCGGCACGCGCGGCGGCCTTCAAACTCGACACACACTTCGACGCGCGCCTTCGCGAGATTCATCGTCGAATACACGAGTACGCCCAGAACCAAGAGCAGGAACGCAATACCGAGCAGGACGGGCTTCTTCATAAGGCGTTAGCTGCCGGTCGTCACGGCCGTGTCCGCAAAGAACGAGCCCATCCGGCGGAACTTCTCGTAGCGGTCGTCGATCAGCTGTTGGGGTGTCATGGCAGACAGTTCAAGCAGCGCCGCGCGCAGCGTATGCCGCAGGGACTCGGCTGCCGCATTCGGATCGGAATGCGCCCCTTCGCCAGGCTCCGCCACAATGTCATCGATCAGCTTCAGCTTCATCAGATCCGGGGCGGTCACCTTGAGCGCCGCCGCGGCGTCCGCCGCACGGCCCGCATCGCGATAGATGATCGTGGCGCAGCTTTCGGGCGTGATCACGCTGTAGTACGCATTCTCGAGCATGTACACGCGATTGCCGACGCCCAAGCCGAGCGCTCCGCCGCTGCCGCCTTCGCCGATGACGACGACGATGATCGGAACTCCCAGGCGCGACATCTCGCGCAGGTTCACCGCGATCGCTTCCGCTTGCCCGCGTTCCTCGGCGTCGATCCCCGGGTAAGCGCCCGGCGTATCGACCAGCGTGATGATGGGGCGCCCGAACTTCGCGGCCAGCCGCATCGCGCGGAGCGCCTTACGGTACCCCTCGGGCTTCGGCATTCCGAAGTTGCGGAGCAGCTTCTGCTTCGTATCGCGGCCCTTCTGCTGGCCGCAGATCATTACCGCCTGGCCCTCGAACCAGCCCATGCCCGCCACGATGGCAGCGTCGTCTCCGTAGGCGCGGTCGCCGTGGATCTCTTCGAAGTTATCGATCAGCCGCGTGATGTAATCGAGCGAATGAGGCCGCTTCGGATGACGTGCGAGTTGAACGCGCTCCCAAGCTGCGTTCGTCGGCGCTGGTGTAGGTGATGCCATGCAATGACTTGCGGATCGTGCGGCTGAAACCGAAGCCAGCCGGAACTGTACCGCACTATTGAGAATAGCCGAGATTCGAGCACAGAGTGCCGATCCGGCCTCAAGGCTCTACTTGAATTCCCTGCCGCCAAACCGCACACGGATCGCTTCAATCAGCTCCGCGGCGGTCCATTCCTCGTCGGCGTGCTCCAGACCCAGGAGCAGGCGCGCCGCCTCATCCGACCGCGACGTGAGTTCGAGCTGTGCGAGTTCGGCAAGCAAGGGGCCGACGACCCGCGGATCCTTCCGTTTCGCGAGACCCACCATCGCCTCTTCCCTCGTATCGATGTCGGGGTCGGCTGTGCGAGCAAAGAGCGCTTCGCGGATCTCGGGCGTATCCGCCGAGCCAAGCACGCCGACCGCGAAGGTTGCCCAATCCCGGACGTCGTTCGACGGATCGGTCATCAGGGTGAGGAGCGCGTGGGTCGCCCCGGGCTCCTTTTCAAAACAGCCAAGCGCAAAGGCCGCCGCGAACCGGACCCGTTCGTTCGCGTGCGTCACATGATCAAGAACCAAAGGAAGCCCCGCCGGTTGGTCCAGATGCCCAAGCGCGAACAGGCCCGAGGAGAGCGGGCGAGGGTCCTTCTCGCGCTCGAGCATCCGCACGACGGCCTCGTACGACTCCTCGGGAAAGGCGTTTGTGTTCTGATCGGCGGACTTCCCGATTTGCGCCAGCACGTCGGCGCCGCGCGCCCGTTTGAGCGGATCGCCGGACGCGCACCAGGCGGCAGCCCTATCGAAAACGGCCCGGTCGCGCATCCCGTGGAGGGCGTGGACAGCGCTCCACGGCTCGTCGTCGTCGTACTCACCATCGAGTGCTTTTGCGAAGAGTTCCTCAATGGGAGAAGTTTCCATGGATGTCCAACCATTCTACGCCGCGGCGCCGGTTTTCTCCCGCCCGGAGGGCGTGCGGCCGTCCTTTCGCGGCCGGGAGCGGTATGCTAGCGTGACATCTGGATGTCTTTTTCAACCTCGCTTCGGCTCGCCGTTTGGTCCGCTGTGTTTGCGGCGGCCGCGCTCAGCCAAAGCCCAGCAGCACCGCAGCCCGCCGGTGTCGCGAACGACAACAAAGGCCTGCCGCCGAGGACTGCGCCGACCGACTACCAGGCGCACGCCGCCGCTGGATCCTTAACCGTCGCCGCGGAATTCGCCGGCCATTCGCTCGCCGTGTCCCCTGACAAGATTCTGACCACCGAAGAGTACGTGGTGGTCGAACTGGCATTGTTCGGACCCTTGGGAGCGCGCCAGACGCTGGCACTTTCCGAATTCGCCCTGCGCATCAACGGGAAGAAGCCGATTCAGGCGGAACTCTACAACCTCGTCGTGCCATCTCTGCGAGACCCGGATTGGGAGCCTCCGGTCGCGGCCGAAGGCAAAGGATCAAAGACGAGCTTCGGAAGCAGCGGAAAAGGCGCAAAGAGCGACGGACCGCCGGCGCCGATCAAGATTCCGATTT
>JBDTTK010000465.1:0-4248 GCA_039930685.1 Bryobacteraceae bacterium
GCGCAACCTTCGGGAGCCGTGTGACAAGTGTAATTATTCCCGCCCTAAACGAGGCACAAAACATCGCGTACGTGATCAATCTGGCGGTCGGATCTCCTTGCGTGGGCGAGGTCATTGTCGTTGACGACGGCTCGATTGATGAAACCCAAGAAAGCGCTGCTGGCGCCGGTGCGAGGGTGGTCACCAGCAGTTTGCTTGGAAAAGGTGCGTCGATGGAGGACGGCCTCCGTGAATCCAGTGGAGACGTAATTGTGTACCTCGATGGGGATCTTCGCGGTTTGCAACCGGACCTCATCCAGCACCTCGTTGCTCCCCTGCGGGATGGACGCGCCGACTTTGTCAAAGCGCGATTTAGTCGGAGCGCCGGGCGAGTGACGACTCTCACTGCAAGACCGTTGATCCAAACCTTTTTTCCCGAGCTTGCGCATTTCGCCCAGCCCCTCGGCGGTATCATCGCGGTTCGGCGCGAACTCCTCGAACGCCTGACCTTCGAGACGGACTACGGAGTGGATCTTGCGCTTCTGGTCGACGCCCATTTTGCCGGTGCTCGGATCGTAGAAGTCGATATCGGTCACCTCGAACACGACAGCCAGACGCTCGAACAGTTGGGCGAGATGGCGAAGGAGGTCGTTCGAGCGTTGCTTCATCGGGCGGAGATTCACGACCGCCTCTCGATGGGCCACGTTCGCGAGGTCGAAGAGATCGAGCGCCAGGCCAACGCCGAATTTACGCTTGTACTGAATCGAATGAGCGGTGCGGACCGGCTGGCGCTGTTTGATATGGACGGGACGCTCCTGCGCGATAGGTCCGTCCTTGCGCTGGCGCGCCGTACCGGCAGAATGGATCGGATTCGGAAGTTCCTCGACAATCCCAATCTCGCGCCCACGGAACGGACGCAGGCGATCGCGGAGTGTTTCGCCGGCGTCGCGAGAAGCGAATTCGTCGAGGTCGCCCGCACAATGGAGTTGAGCGAGGGAGCCGCCGAGGCAATCATTGAGCTTCGCCGTCAGGGTTACCGGGTCGGGATCGTCAGCGATAGCTTCCGGATTATCACGGAGATTGTTCGGCGTCGCGTGTTCGCGGACTTCAGCATCTCGAACCTTCTGCGGTTCTCAGGAGGAAAAGCCACTGGCCAGATCTCGATTGCCCCCATCTTTCAACACGGGCAAGGCTGCGTGGACCATGAGGTCTGCAAATGGAACGTCTTGCTGCACCTCGAAGAGAAATTCGACATTCGGGCGTCATCCGTCGTGGCCGTCGGCGATAGCGCCAACGACATCTGCCTGCTTCGGGAAGCGGGCGTTGGAATCGCGTTTGAGCCGAAGACTTCTGCCGTGCGATTAGCGGCGATGCATGAGATTAGCGGAGACCTCCGCCAGGTCCTCGGACTATGCCCGCCTCTTACCTCGATGGCCGTACCGGCGTAGATCAAATAATCAGCCGTACGCCGCCGAGTTCCGCGATGTTATGCGGAAACCGGTCGCCTGGCGTACTGATAAACATATAGTTCTTCGGCACTGCAAGCCGCCGCGACAGCTTCTCAATCAATTGCGGCCCGAACTTGCCCTTCACCAGAATGAGATCGATTTTAAGCTTGGGATAGATGCGATCGATGATGCCAAGATTCTCGGCGAGTCTCGGCGCGATATCTTGCTCCCGCTCGTAGCAGTGCACGACTTTCATGTTGTTGGTGAGCTCATTTCCGAGGACATACAGCGCGGCGCGGTTTAAGGCTTCCAGATCATCGCCGCGAGTGAAATAAACGACGTGTCGCGAGTGGATTTTCGCGATCCAGCCAAGCAGCGTTGCGTTCAAATGCGCGCTCGGGCCGCCAACGGCTTCAACGAGTCCGCGAACGAGCAACAGCGCGACCTCGATGATCTCCACGCGAAGCAACATCACGGCTACAATCGAGATCGCGATCGCGAAATACGTCACGAACACGCGAACATATTCCGGATTGAGCGTGAGGTTTCCAGCCAGACTTGCTAGTACGGCTAAGAGACCGATTCCGACTGCGGCCCAACTGGCGCGGGACTCCCGGGGCAATCGCTCCCGTTTCATCTTAAGTAGCGCGTTGCCGACTGCGAACAACGCCATGACGCCAAGGAAAGAGAGCGTGTAGACGCCCGCAAGCGTCTCGATCTTTCCGGCGGAGATAAATAAGATCGAGCAACAAAGCACAAAAAACAACGAGATAATCCAATGGTTCGTTCCTCGCCAGCGGTTCTCGACCAGGAGGAACTGAGGTAGGCACTGGTCGAGGCTCATCCTTCGTACGAGACCGGTCACACCGACATAGCTTGTGAGCACCGCTCCCGCGAGCACCAGCGTCGCATCGAAGCTCACAGCCTGGCGGAGCCATTCACCCGACGACATCAATCCCATGTGCGCCAGTAGATCGTTTTGATGAGCCGCCATTTCGCCGACCGGAACGAGACCCAGCGACAAGAGACTGATCACGGGATTGAAGAATGCCACCGCGATCCACATGTTTCGCAGCGTGAGCGGGAAGACGCCGGGCTTTTGCTCTTCAATGAAGTTCGCCGAACTCTCAAAACCGCTGATACCGAGCATGGCGGCGGAAAAGCCAAAGAACAATGCCTTCACGAATCCTCCGGGAGGCGGCGAGGCGATATTGTCCAGCAGGTATTGCGGATGGAAGCCAACCGTCCACGCGGAGGTCGCGACGAGAATCAGCAGCGTGCAGATATGGAGGACGAAGATTCCCAGGGCGACCGTCGCCGATTCGGAGATTCCGAGGATATTGAGTATGGCGAACATTCCCAGCAGGCCGACTGTCGCCAATGTGACGTCGAGGCCGGACATCAGATTGTGGGCATAGTGCGCGGCTTCGTTGGAACTGAGTACCGCCGTCGCAACGTAGGACAGGACGGTCAGGCATGCAGCCACCGACGCCTTGGCCTTCGTGGTCGTGTTGAGCAGCACGTTGTAGGCGCCGCCATTGAGGGGCAGGGCAGAACCGACCTCCGCGTAGATGCCTCGAAACAAATAGAGCACCGCTGCCACCAACGCCAGAGCAATCGGTGCGAAAATTCCAGCCTGTAGGGCGCAAAGGGCCGCGACGTACAGGGTGCTCGACGTGATGTCGTTGCCGCAAATCGCCGTGGCTTTCCAAGCCCCTAGTTTGTGACTGGGGTTGCTGTCGAGTGGCCGCAGTCCGATTGAACCTTCGGATAGGTCCTCGATTCGTTCGGCCGTGCCCCATCCGGCGAAATCATGTCGGGTCGAGGAACGCATCTGTTCGGAAGAGTCGCCCGAGGCTGAATATTCGGAACTCACGCCATCGAACTCGCTGCTCGATCCCTGGCTGGTGTCATCATGCATCCTTCCCGGAAACTCAGTTTATCGGCATCGACGTTAACGATTCTCGGCCACGACAATCTCGACCGGGACCCACATCGACGTCATTTGTGCCGTTTGGATCGAGAACCCTGCAGCTTCAAGCGAGCGGCGGACGAAGATCGGTCGGCAGTCGAGGAGATTCGGAAAATGCCGATGGGTCCATTCGTATGCATCGATCGCAAATCCTTCCTTACCTTCCTTGGTGATCGCAACAACGCCGATCCGGCCGCCCCTCCGGAGCACGCGCTTGCATTCCCCGAGGACCACCGGGATTTCCGGCGTGTCGAACAATTCCAGCGTGAAGCTCAAGAACACCGCGTCCATACTGCCGTCTTTATACGGTAGCCGAGTGGCGTCGCCTTGCCGTAGTTCGACGCGCGCCAAGAGTCCCTCCTCCTCGAGTCTCTCGCGCGCTTTGGACATCATCCCGTCGGACAGATCGATGCCGAAAACCTTTCCGTCCGCTCCGATCGCCTTCGCCAGTTGCACCAGGCTGTGGCCGGTTCCGTATCCGATCTCTAGCACGCGCTCGCCTGACTTCAAAGCAAGGCTGTCGACCCCGGCCTGAAGAACCGGTCCTTCGCTGTGTTCGGCAAGCAGGTTATAGACTCCGCTGATCTTGTCATAGAAGGCCCGTGTTTCCGCCTTCGTTTGAAGTACGCGAAGCACGCCACTGTCTGGATGTTCCGATTGCATGGAGGCAGACTCCGATCCTCTTGAATCTTACGTCAACCAAACGGGGCACGCTCATTCGATCGCGAACCGGTGACCGATCTCATCTCTCGGCGCAAATGGAGGATAATAACGCTTGGGGCTGAGACTCGACGTGGAGTCACCAGACTCCATCTCCTCCCCGCATCGGCAATATTGCGGGCCGTTCCC
>JBDTTK010000466.1:0-4241 GCA_039930685.1 Bryobacteraceae bacterium
CGCATTTTAGTGGAGTCAAATACCGCCAGGTCTATCCCGGTGTCGATTGGATATTCCATGGAAATCCGGACCACCTCGAGTATGATTTCGTCCTCGCGCCAGGTTCCGACCCCTCGAAGATCGAGCTCGCAGTCGACGGCGCACGCTCTCTCCGCCTCTCGCCAACGGGGGATCTGCTCATCGGGGCCGGCAGCCTGGAAGCCGTCCAAAGAAAGCCGGTCATTTATCAGATCGTGCGCGGCGAACGGAAATACGTAGCCGGAGGGTATGTCCTCGCGCGCGGCAACCGCTTCCGGTATCGGATTGGAGACTTTGACCGGACCCGCGAACTCGTCATCGATCCTGTGCTGACCTACAGCGCCCTCCTCGGTGGCAAGGGCGTAGAATTCGCTGGCGCCGTAGCCATCGACGCGTCCGGAAACGCGTACGTGACCGGCGCCACCCGTTCGATCGCCGATTTCCCTGGCGCGGGAGCACGTGTCGGTGCAAACTCGCTCGCTTGGGCGTTCGTCACCAAGCTAAACGCCGCCGGAACTGCGATCCTCTACTCGGCGTTCGTCGGAGGCGGGTTCTTGTCCAGCGCAGGCGGCGCGGGCATCGCGGTCGACAGTTCGGGGAGCGCCTTTGTCGCGGGGTCCACCGACGCATACGATTTCCCCACCACCCCAGGCGCCTTTCAGGGCGGCTTCGCGCAGCCCCAGTTCTCGGTAAACCATGCCTTCGTCTTTAAGCTGAACCCCGCAGGTACAGCATTGGACTACTCCACTTATCTTCGTGGCGGGTTTTCCGATTTTGGAAACGCGATTGCGATCGACGCCGATGGCAACGCCTTCGTTGCAGGCGAGACCTCCTCACCGACTTTCCCGACCACCGCCGGAGCCTTCAAGACGACTGCCTCTTCAGGCGCCACCGGGTTCGTGGCCAAAGTGAATCCAACCGGCGCCGGGCTCGTGTATTCCACATTCCTCGGCGGCACCGGCACTCACGGCTCGGATTCCGTCCTGGCCATCGCCTTGGACGGCAGCGGGAATGCATATCTCGCCGGCACGACCACGGCCGACGACTTCCCCGTCGTGCAAGGATCCCTGGAAACCACCAATCCTCTGAGTGCCCTTGGTGGAGGCTTTGTCTCCAAATTGACGCCGTCCGGCTCCGCGCTCGCCTACTCGACCTACCTTTCGGGCGGCGCGGTCTCAGCCAACGGAATTGCCGTCGACTCATCCGGTAGTGCGCATGTGGTCGGACGCGCCAATTTCCTGAATGCCGCGGGAGCTGGATCGGGACACGCCTTTATCCTCAAACTCAATCCCGCCGGATCCGCTCTTACGTACTTGCGAAAGTTCGGAGGCTCCTCCGAGGATTCCGCGAATGCCGTCGCGGTGGACGCCGCCGGCAACGCATACATCGGAGGCGGAACGAAATCCGCGGACTTTCCCGTCCTGCTACCGATCCAGGCCATCTCCGGATACGGCGACAATCTGACAAGTAGCGCCTTCCTGGTCCAGGTGGATCCACTGGGCGTAGTTACCTATTCGACATTTCTCGGCGGCCGGAATAACGGCGACTGGGTCAACGGAGTCGCCGTCAATTCCTCGGGCGACGCCTTTATCACCGGTCGCGCCGGTTCGGTCGGTTTTCCCGTGACGCCGGGCTCGGCCGGAAAAACCGTCGGCGACGGCTTTGACGCCTTCATTGCGCGCGTCGCGGCCACCAATACCTGCGGATTTCAGACAACGCCCGTGCTAGCCGACTATCCGGCGGCCGGCGGCCAGTCGTCCATCGCTGTTGCCGCGAATCCCGAATGCGGCTGGGTGGCAATGTCAAACCAATCCTGGATCACGATCACCTCGCCGCCTGCCGGACTTGGCAACGGCGTCGTCAACTACACCGTGCAAGCCAGCAACGATATCGCCCGCACGGCTCCCATATCCGTCGCCGGAGCCTTGATTCCGATTTCTCAAGCCGACGGCTGCACATATGCGCTGACCGCCGCTGGCGCCTCCGTACCCGCGGCCGGAGGCTTCATCAACGTGAACCTCAATACTGGACTCCACTGCCCATGGACCAGGTCGGCGCTGCCCAGTTGGATCCTGGTATCGGGTGGCCCGCAAACCGGTTCCGCTGGATTCCTGTTCACGGTTCAGGCAAACCAGGACTCGCAACCGAGGTCCGCGACTGTCTTGATCGCTGGACAGCCGTTCGTCATCACGCAGGCCGGGGGGTTCGCCTGTTCCTACTCGCTCGGGATCTACACGTCCGCCTCATTTTCGAGCAACGGAGGTATCTCGACGTTCGATTTGGCCACCACCTACACCTGCGGCTGGTCGGCGGTGAGCAACGCTCCCTGGCTGACCGTCGATCTCGTGGCGGCCGGTTCGAACGATCCGGTCTTTGGCCTCGGCTCTGGGCACGTCAATTACAGCGTGGCGCCGAATCCAGGCGCTACGCCCCGGGTAGGCGTCATCACCGCGGGCGGTCAGCAATTCACCGTCACGCAGGCTGGCTTTTCGCCGACGTGCGTGGGTTCCCCCTCCGGCGGCAAGACCGTCTTTACCTCGGCCGGCGGAAGTACCACCTTCAACGTCACCGTGGCCTCCTGCACCTGGACCGTCAGTTCTCCGTCCAATTGGATTGCTACCGGCTCCGGCGGCACTGGAAGCGGCGCCGCCTCGATTACCCTGGCGGCCAACCCCGGCTCCGGCTGGCGCATCGGAACCGTGCTGATCGCGGGCCAGTCACTCGAGATTGCGCAAGCCGGAACCGGTCCCGCCGTTCTCTCGGCAAGTCCCGCATCCGGGATCGGAACAATCCCCACATTTGCCTTTCGTTTCGCGCATGGCTCGGGCGCGTCCGCGCTCAACGTCGTCAACATACTGGTCAATAGCGCGCTCGACGCTCGCTTCGGTTGCTATCTGGCCTTCCTGCCAAATTCCGGTGCGCTCTATCTGGTCAACGACGCCGGCGATGGGCTCTTGCAGCCTCTCCAGATTCCCGGAGGCTCCGGAAGCGTCTCAAATAGCCAATGCACCGTCTTCGCGGCCGGATCCTCCGTCACCTCCGACAGCACGAACCTCAGCACCACCTTGACTGTCAGCCTGAGTTTCGCGGCATCCTTCAGCGGAAGCAAGATCATCTATCTCGCCGCCCGCGATGCGGCGCAGGGCAACACCGGTTGGCAGCCTCTCGGAATTTGGAGGGTTCCTGGCGCATCGCAGATCAGTACCTCGGTCGATCCCGCCACGCCGGCGCGAGGGCGGGGAACTACGCAGACAATCAGCCTGAACATTGCCGATCAGAAGGGCTGGCAGGACCTTGGCGTCGTCAACGTGCTGGTCAACGATGCAATCGACGGACGCTTCGCCTGCTTCCTGGCCTACGCTCGATCCATCAACGTTCTCTATCTCGTCGACGATCCCGGATACGGTCTGCTCCCCGGGCTCGTCTTGGGCGGGTCGCCCGGCACGCTTTCGAACAGTCAATGCACGGTTTCTAACGCATCGGCCGTCGGAAACGGAACTTCCTTGCTGCTAACGCTCACGATTACCTACACCGATGCACTACGCGGGAATCGCCTGGTCTTCGCTGCCGCCCGCGACGTCAACGATCTGAATAATACTGGCTGGTTGCCGGTGGCTTCCTGGTCCGCTCAGTAAAAGCCGAGCGCCTGATCCTTTGCCACGCCGCCACGGCGCGAACGGCTAAGCTAGCAGAAACCATGACGCAGCCAGCCCATCCCCGCCTCGCCTGGTTCAACGGCGAGTTCCTGCCCGAGAATCAGGTCCTGATCTCGTTCCGCGACCGCAGTTGGAAGTACGGCGACGGCGCCTTCGACATGACGCGCACCTTCCACGGACGCGCCTTCCGCCTCCAAGAGCACATCGACCGCTTCTACCGCTCCTTGCGCTATCTGCGTCTCGATCCCGGCATCAGCCCGCGGGAAATGATCGACGTGTCGGAGCAGATCGTCGCTCGCAACGAACACCTGCGCGCCGCCGCCGGCGATTGGTGGATCGGCCAACGTGTCAGCCGCGGCCTCGACCCGATCGAAGGAGACGCTCCCGAACGTCTCGGACCAAACGTCGTCGTCGAATGCACGCCGCTCCCGCTCAAGGCGCGCGCCCGCCAATTCCGCGACGGCCTCGACGTCTGGACCCCCGCCCAGCGCCGCATCGCGCCCGACATGCTCAGCCCGCGCGCGAAGACGCACAACTACCTGAACATGATCGTCGCCGAGCAGTCGG
>JBDTTK010000467.1:0-4238 GCA_039930685.1 Bryobacteraceae bacterium
GCGCGAAATACACCAGTCGCGGATGTTGTACATCCATTCGAAGTAGGTCTTTGCCCAATTGGCTGGAACGAACGTCGTCTGACCGGTTTCGACGGCCTTGATGGCGGGTTCGGCGAGCGGCTTCATCTTCACCCACCACTGGGTGGATTCGAGCGGCTCGACGATGGTCTTGCTGCGCGAGCATTTGCTCAGGCTGACGGTGTAGTCCTCGATCTTTTCGATGAGGTCGAGTTCCTTGAGGGCGGCGACGACAGCTTTGCGCGCGGCGAAGCGGTCCATCCCGGCGAACCGTCCGGCGGCCGCGGTCATTTTCGCGTTTTCGTCGATGACCTTGACGCTTTCGAGCGCATGGCGCTTTCCGGCTTCAAAATCGTTGGGGTCGTGCGCGGGCGTGAGTTTGACGAAGCCGCTGCCGAATTTCGGATCCACCATCGCGTCGAGGACGATGGGAATCTCGCGGTCCATGAGGGGAAGCCGCAGGGATTTCATATGGAGATCCGCCGCGCGCGGATCTTCGGGGTGCATGGCGACGGCGGTGTCGCCGAGCATGGTCTCGGGGCGCGTCGTCGCGACGGTGATGAAACCGCTGCCGTCGGCGAGCGGGTAGCGGATGTGCCAGAGCGAGCCCGGCGTATCCTCGTGGACGACTTCGAGGTCCGAGATGGCGGTCTGGCAACTGGGGCACCAGTTGACCATATAAGCGCCACGATAGATCAGGCCCTTTTCGTAGAGGCGGACGAACGCCTCGCGCACGGCGCGCGAGAGATCCGGGTCCATGGTGAAGTGCTCGCGCGACCAATCGCAGGATTCGCCGACTCGCTTCATCTGGCGGACGATGAGCCCGCCATACTGCTCTTTCCATTCCCAGACGCGGCGCTCGAATTCTTCGCGACCCAGCTCTTTGCGGCTGGTTCCTTCCTCGGCGAGTTTGCGTTCGACGAGCATCTGGGTGGCGATTCCGGCGTGGTCGGTGCCGGGCAGCCAGAGGGTATTTTCGCCGCGCATGCGATGCCAGCGGACGGCGACGTCGATCAGCGAATGCTCGAACATGTGTCCCATGTGGAGCGACCCGGTGACGTTCGGCGGCGGGATGACGAGGGAGAAAACAGGTCCGGGGGCACCAACGTCGGCTTGGTAGATTCCGGAAGAAATCCACCAGTCGGCCCAATGGGGTTCCACCCGCTGGGGTTCGTAGTTCTTATCAATTTCCATGGGGAATCTTCAGTGTAACAAGGGGCCGCACGCGCCCTCGTCCAGGGCAGTTACTCTGCTAATCTGGCGGAAGACGCCTAAACGTGCGAACGTGGCGGAATTGGCAGACGCACTGGATTTAGGTTCCAGCGGTTAACAGCCATGTCGGTTCGACCCCGACCGTTCGCACCACCTGCTTTTGGCCGAGGCCCTTACTTGACGGGCTTTAGCGCGGAACCCACTTCCGGCTCCGGAACTTCGTACGGTTCGTTGAGGTAAGAGAACTGGTACAGGCCGCGGACTTCCTTCACGTCGTCCAGGATTGCGCCGAACGGAATGGGATATCGTTCCGGTCCGAGCGCATTCATGGTGCGCTTATTCAGCTTGCGCGCTTCGATTGATTTCGTGAGCTCGAACTTGGCCATGGGAATAGTATCTACTACGTTCAGGAATCCCGCCACACCCCGGTTATCGGATCCCAGGGTTGTGGGGCACGCGATTGCCCCGGTTGCAGACGCGAATCCATTGTCAATCGCGCGGTGCTGCCGTTAGGATTGGGTTGCGATGCGGTTCAGAGACAGGCTGGAGGCGGAGTTCGCGGCCCGGCGCGACAAGAACGCGCGCTATTCCCTGCGCGCGTTTGCCGCGTTTCTCGGCACGGATCACTCCACGCTGTCTCAAATCTTGAAGGGATTGCGACCGGTGCCTGTCGCGCAAGTTCGATCGTGGGCCAGGAAATTAGGACTGTCGCACGAGGAGGCGTCGGTGTTCGTGGCTGCGGAGCATACTCTGGCTCCGCCGGACGCCGCGCGCGAAGCGCAACTGCGTCATTGGACCGCGGAAGCGATGGCGATCGTGACCGAACCGGTGCATTGGCAAATCGTCGATCTGTCGCGGCGACACGATTTTGTCGCTGAAACGCGCTGGGTTGCCATGCAGGCGGGCGTCTCCATCGATTCGGCAAACATTGCCTTTTCGAGGTTGTTGCGGTTGGGGCTGATCCAGAGCGGCGCGTCGGGGAAATGGACGGAGTCCACCGGACTCGCTTCGCTGACGCAGGCGGCATTCCGAAAGCTGGCCTTGGAACGCGTCCGGGAGAAGGCGGCGGAAGCAAACATTCAATTTGGAAAGAGGAACCGATAGTGGCAAATCCAGTGATGCAGTTTCAGATCTTGTCGAAGGCGCCCGAAGAGACAGCGGCGTTTTACTCGACGCTTTTTGGTTGGTCGATTGACGCAAATAACCCCATGGGGTATCGGCAGATCGACACCGGGTCCAAGGATGGTATTCAGGGCGGAATTTGGCCGGCGCCGCCGCAGGCTCCGAACTTTGTGCAGTTGTTCATGGCGGTCGACGATGTGAAGGCCGCGGTTGGAAAGGCGGAATCACTAGGCGGAAAGGTCCTGATTCCGCCGACGATGTTGCCGGAGGGCGACGAGATGGCGGTGCTGCATGATCCGCAGGGGATGTCGTTCGCAGTGTGGCGGCGCAAGGCCGGGTGAGCAGGCCGGCTCTGCGGATTTCTTCCGGGCTCCTGACACGTAAGCTGACTTCTTTTGCGGGCCATTGCGAACGTCAGGGAGACGCTCGGTGCGCCGGTTATGACGTTGGTGCAATCGGCTTGGCGAATCCGGCAAGCGCGTCGAGAGCGCGCTTCGCGGCGCCCGAATCGATAGACCGGGCAGCAATGGAAACTGCGCCGAGAAAATCCTTCGCGACGCCGGCTGCCATCAGGCCGGCAGCCGCATTGACCAGGACGATGTCACGTCGCGGTCCGGTTTCGCCGCCCAGAATTGCGCGCGCGATGGAAGCGTTGGCAGCAGGGTCGCCGCCGGTCAAGTCTTCCAGTGTTGCGTGGGGAACGCCAAAGTCCGCCGGCGTCCATAGATGTTTCTCGATGCGGCCGGGCCAGACTTCGAAGACCAGAGTCGGGCCGGTGGTCGTGATCTCGTCGAGGCCGTCGAGTCCGCTGACGACGTACGCATGATCGACGTCGAGTTGCGAGAGAGCATTAGCGACCAGGGCGGCGGCTTCGGCGGTGGGCGTTCCGATGATCTGAAACCGCGCGCCGGCGGGATTCGCAAGCGGGCCGAGCAAGTTGAAGGCGGTGCGGAGCTTGAGATCGCGGCGGACGGACTGCACGTGCGCCATCGCGGGATGCATCCGCGGCGCCAGCATGAAGCCAATGCCGACTTCGCGGATCGCAGCGGCGATCTGGTCGGGTTCCAAATCAATACGGATGCCGAGGGCTTCGAGTACGTCGGCGCTGCCGCAGAGGCTGGTGATGGAGCGATTGCCATGCTTCGCCACTTTCACTCCGGCGCCGGCGATGACGAAGGCTGCAACAGTCGAGATATTAAACGTATTGACGCCGCTACCCCCGGTTCCGCAGGAATCAAGGACCGGGCCGTCGACCTCGACGCGGCGAGCAGCGAGGCGCATGGCGCGCGCGAATCCGGCAAGTTCGTCGGCCGTTTCGCCCTTCATATGCAGGGCGACCAACAAGGCGGCGGCCTGCGCCGGGCTTGGCGCGGCGGAGAGCAGCACGGTCATCGCGGCTTGGGCTTCGTCGGCGCTCAAGTGCTCGCGGCGGGCAATGCGATGGAGAAACGGCAGGAGGGGCATGCTAGACTGACTACTTTGGTTTTCCCCAGCACGATAGCACGGGCTATTCCAAAAAGCGATTCGGTTCAAAAAACGCATGAAAATCCATGAGTATCAGGCCAAGAGTATTCTGGCCAAATACGGTGTACCGGTTCCGCGCGGCGAAGTCGCGATGACCGTCGACGAAGCCGAAGCGGCCGCCAAGAGCATCGGCGGCAGCGTCGTGGTCAAGGCGCAGATCCACGCCGGCGGACGCGGCAAGGGCGGCGGGGTCAAGGTGGCGAAGAACGCGGCGGAAGCCGTTGAACTCGCCAAGAAGATCCTGGGCATGACGCTGGTGACGCATCAGACCGGCCCCGATGGCCGCGTGGTGCATCGCCTGCTGATCGAGGAAACGCTGCCGATTGACAAGGAGCTGTACCTCGGGCTGGTGCTCGATCGCG
>JBDTTK010000468.1:0-4234 GCA_039930685.1 Bryobacteraceae bacterium
GCGCATCCGGCACCAGTATTCCCAGTCCGCCGAGAAGCCGAATTCCTCGGACAGAGGTCCGATGCGGCGGTGCAGTTCCGCCCTCCAGATGGTCGCGGGCTGCTCCATCACGTTCTTGCGCGTGATGAACGCCCAGGGATCGGACGGCGGATTCACAATCGCGCGCTCGCCGTCGGCGTAGACCCGCTCGCAGGCACCGGTCACGACATCCGACTCCGGGTGCTGTTCGAAGGCGCGAATTGCGGCGGCTAACGCACCGGCAGGCAGTTCGTCATCGGCGCAGAGCCAGCCAAACAAGTCGCCGGTTGCGGCCTCGAACCCCTGATTGATGGCGTCATAGTGGTTGCGGTCCGGGCCGGAGAGAATCCACGTGACGTGCGGCTCGAATTGGCGGAGTATGGGAGCGGATTCGTCCGTGCTGCCACCGTCGGCAATGATGATCTCGAGCGGAACATCCTGGATCAGGAGCGATTCCAACGCCCGCCGCAGAACCGGACCGGAGTTCTTCGTCGGGACGACGATCGAAATCCGCATCGGTCAGAGCCCTTTCAGCTCAAGCAACCGCCCCCAGTCGTAATGCCATTCAATCCAGCCCCCGCGTACACCCGAATGACGAAGGCGATTCAGGAGAGCGCCTGCCAGCGTGACGATGCCCCGCACCCAGGTCGGCTTGGCCAGCCCGCCCGTGCACAGCACCTCGACGCGGACATAGCTGCGGCCGTGGCCCAGCATGAGTTGACGCAAATACGAAGGCGCGAACCGATTGGCCCGAACCCAATGCTCCATGCGCAGGGTCGGTTCGTAGGCGCATCCAAAGCCTAACTTGTAGGAGGATCGCGCCATCAGCGAATCATCACCTGAGAGCAGATCTTCGCCTCTTCTGCCTAACTGGCGAAGGCTTGTATCGCGGGCCAACCAATCCGCGTAGTATTCGGCGACGTCCTGGCGAACCACCATGCCGGCGCCAATCGGCTCGAACGGAACGGTCACATCCTCGAAATTCTGAAGGCTTTCCGGCCCGCAATCCCTGACGGCCAGATAGGGAAGCAGCGGCTTCGCCCAGGCCGGCGGCGGCGCCTCGAATCGACCATGTGTCGCTCCTCCGAAACAACCGATTCGGGGTTCGCGGGCGATCGCCGCGAGGGCGGCTTCAAAGTAGTTGCTGCTCGGCCGCGTATCGTCGTCCAAGAACAGAAGATACGGCGATTTGGCCTCGGCGATTCCCCGAACTCGCGCAGTGATCTGTCCCGGCTCCTGTTCCGATACGATGCGGAGATTCAGTCCCCAGCGGCTCCAGGACTCAGGATCGACCGGAGGTCGCGACTGATTGTCGACGATGATTACTTCAAATTGATCGCTAGGGACCGATTGATTCCGGACTCCCTCGAGGACCCACGACAGAACCTCAGCGCGCGGATTCAGGGTGCAGAGGACTACGCTAAGTTGCGTAGCTTTCGTACTACCTTGCGGCTCCGTGGTCGCCATTCTATAACGAGTATACCTCTATTGGAACCGCTACTCCACTAAATGTGCGTTCCAAGATCCAGGCCCTATATCTTGTACTAGTATCCATATAGTACTAGTACTAGCCTCAGATAACTGGTAGAAGTACCATCCTGGACCTAGGCTATTTGTGCTAACATCCGATAGAAGAGAATACGATAAAAAGGCGCTTGGTACCAGACCATCTGGGCTATGGTCATGGCTTTCGGAGGAAAGATGAAGAAGACTGTCTTGGCATTATCGGCTTGTTGTCTAAACATCGTAAGTCTTTCAGCAGACACGATTAGCACGAGTCCGGCGGCGTCATTCGCGAATCTGGGATCCGCGAATTTTCTGTTGGGGGGCGGCGGAACGACTCCGTTCTTCGTCAATCGCTCAGGCGATGCCAGCTACAATCAGGGAACGAACCGAGACTTCTCAGCTCTCAGTAACACCAGCGCCAACTTGAACTTAGGTAGTTTCCTGACGGGAACGGGGAATTGGAGCGGGAATGCGCTCTCGCCAAACCTTTCCGCGTCAAACCTGGCTCTCGAGACAGTGACGGGAGCCGCCGATGGCGCATCCCCCGCCAACTTCTTCTTTAACAAGACCGGTTCCACCTATCAGATGACCCTACTGTTGTCACTGACAGGAAACGCATTGGAGTTCGGGTGGTACGACACGGCGAATCCGGCGACGTTGAATGCCCTCTACAGCAACACAGGGTGCAATCCGGGGGGGATCAACCCCTGCGCGAAAGGTGCTTCATCTGATGGTACGGCCGGCGGCGCGACCGCCGTCAGCTTTACGCCGTCCGCCACATACGGGTTCTACATCCGGTTCACGAGCACCAACCCGGCGACCTTTGGTTATGGTTGGACGGCATTTACCCAGGACAGTCTCAACACGTATTCGGGCAATACGTACGGTATTGGAGCAGGTGCGGAGACTCCCTTGCATCAGCACTTTGCGCTGCTCCAGAACGTCGCCACCACGAACCGCTATTACATCGGTGTGGAAGACGGTTTCTTCGGAAGTAATTGCAATGGCAACTGCGGCATCGAGGGCCAGGGCGACTACAACGACTTTGTGATCCAGTTCGACATTGACAACGTCCCGGAGCCCGGCACCGTGGGCATGATGGGCATCGGTTTGGCCGCGCTTGTCGCGTTCGCCCGCCGCCGCCAGCAATAGACTTCGGCTTTCATTTTCGTGTTCGGTTCAAATTTACGCGTGAGGCTTCGGCCTCACGCGATTTTTTTGGCGCCTACGCTCAGCCCGGAAAATGGTTCTGTTAGCATAAGTCCCAGAACATGATTGTGGATATCGATGGAGTGTCGCTTCACCTCGCCCACCCCGACGAACTGCAGGTGACCTGGGTCGGGCAGGAAGAGGTAATGCGACAGCTGTTGGCCGCGTGGCTGGTCATCGGAACCGACGACCTCCCCATGAATCCCCGCCTTCTGGGGAAGCCCGGTGTGGGGAAGACCACAATGGCATACGCTGCCGGTCAGCGTCTCGGCCGTGAAGTCTATATCCTTCAAGCCACGGTCGACACCCGGCCGGAAGATCTACTTGTGACGCCCGTCGTCGAAGGGCCTTCCCGCCTTCGCTACGTTGCGTCTCCGCTCGTTTCAGCTATGCTTCGGGGCGGCGTCTGCATCCTGGATGAAGGCAACCGGATGAGTGAGAAGAGCTGGGCCAGCCTCGCGCCACTGCTCGACAACCGGCGCTATGTCGAATCGATCGTCGCCGGAATCAAGATCAAGGCACACCCCTTGTTTCGCATGGTGGCGACGATGAACGACGACGCCTCGACCTTCGACCTGCCCGAATACATTCACTCCCGCCTGCAACCCCAAATCCTGATCGACTTTCCGGAGCGTCATGAGGAATTCGCGATCCTCAAGGAAAATCTGCCTTTCGGGGACGACCAGATCCTGAACTACGTCACGGACTTCCTGCAACAGGCGCATTCGGCCGACGAGCGCTATACGGTCCGAGACGGCATCAACATCGCCCGATTTTCCATGAAGCTTCGCGAGTCGGATGTGCAGGCAGGGACCGCAGTGACGCCCACGATGCACCTACTCCGAACGGCGATCCTCCAAACCCTGGGTGAAGAGGCCCTGCGGTATGCCGGGCGTTCCTGAACTGGGCCCCTCGCCCTGGGGCGCCGGCGGACTGGATCGAGGCCGGTTCTCTTACTTTCCCGTCGTTCCGGGCAAGCTCGAGTTTGCGGTAGGAATCCGCCAGCGGATTCTGAAAGAGAAGCCCGAAGTAGTCGCCGTGGAACTGCCGGTGTCCCTCGAGGAAGCATACCTCCAGGCGGTGGACCGGCTTCCCGCCATGTCGGTTCTGCTCTACCCGGATCCGGTCGACGAGGATCACGCCATCTATGTGCCGATCGAGCCGGCTGATCCGTTTACCGAAGCCATCCGCACCGCGCAGGAGATTGGCGCACGGGTTCTTTTTCTAGAACCCGATGACAACGAGCGTCCGCATCTGCCGGACAACTACCCGGACACCTATGCCATCCGCCGTATCGGCGTGGAGGCGTACATCGAGGCGTACCGCGTGTATCCTCAGGCGCGCAACGAAGACGTGGCGGCGCACGCCGCCGGAATGGCCTGGAAGCTTCAGGGCGCCGACCCGCTCGCGCGGGTTCTGGTCGCCGTCTCGCTGAACCTCCTCGACCCCCTGCTGGACGCCATGGAGAAGCCTCAGGATCCCCCGACGTCCAAAGACAAGA
>JBDTTK010000469.1:0-4229 GCA_039930685.1 Bryobacteraceae bacterium
GCATCCTCGCAGGCACCGGATTCTCGAATGTCCGCATCGCCGGCGAATCGCACGCGCCGTTCGGCGTGCTCCCGCAAGAGGACTGGTCGCTCCCCATCGCTGCGCGCAAGGGCGCGTTCGTCCACGAACCTAAGGATGTCGCTGAACTCGTCGGCGAATATCGCGAACTCCTGAAACGCATCCGCGCCTTAGACACAGAACTCGCCGCCCGCGCCAAGGAGTTGGAAGAAGTCCGCGCCTGGGCCGCGCAACGCGAGTCGGAGACCAGCGCGGAACTCGTCGACCGCACCAACTGGGCCCGCGATCTTGAAAAGCAACTGGAAGAGCGCACCGCCTGGGCGCAATCCCTCGAACGCGATCTCAACGAGCACGTCGCGCTCGCCAAACGTCTGCAAGAAGAAGGCGCCGAATCATCGAAGTGGGCCCAAGATCTAGACGCGGACCTCAAACAGGTCCGCGCCGAACTCGCCGCCTTGCGGACCCGCCTGCTGGTCCGGATCGGCCGCCGCATCGGCCTCGCCTGACCATTCGGACCTCTTTTTCGACTGTTCGTCCGGAAACCAAACCCACCAGAAGCGTCTCAGCGCAGACTGGGCCCATGAAGCCTCCAATTGTGCTCCTCTTCTTAGCAAGCCTCGCCGGGGCGTTCGCCGCCGAAGACCCCGCCGCGATTCTGGCTCGCGCCGAAACGAAAATGCAAAAGGCAGGTGAATTAGCCCAAAAACGCGAATTCGGTCCCGCCAACGCCGTCATCGCCGAAGCCTTTGCCGACTACGACCTCGCCGTCGCAACCGCACCGGAAAGCTTCGAGATCCGCCGGTCGCGCGGAATGATCTACGGCCAGTTGCCCCCGTTCCTTGGCAAGGCTGCCGTCGGTCGCCAGGACCTGGAATGGGTCACGCACCATGAGAAATTCGCCGCGCTTCCAACGGACGAGCGCGCGAGGACATATTTGATCCTCGGACTTGCGAGCCACACCCAGGCGCACTTCGCGAAAGCGGTGGAACTGGCTCCCGACAGCAAGGCGGGTCAGCGCGCAGCCGAGGAACTCGCCAGGATGAAGCAGCCGCCCATGGCGTTCGACGGTGCCGGACGGCCCATGCCCGACCGCTTTCCGGCTGTCAGCTCCGAAGTGTCGCCGCTGATGGCCGCGGCCACCATCACGCTTCCCGGCGAAAACATCACGAAAGAGCGGATGGCCTTCATGACAGACGCGATGAAGAGCCTGCCGGGCTTGCTCGGCACGCATCTGCTGCAGAGCGTCGACCAACCGGGCATGGCCGTTCTGCTCACTTGGTGGAAGGACAAAGTCGCGCTGAATAACTTTTTCTACGGCGAGATTCATCGCAGCTTTACGAATCGGGTCTACGCCCAGCCGGCCAGGTCACCGAACTCAGCCACATCGCAGGTTGCGGTGGAACTCTTCAGTGTCCTGCCCGCCGGATCGCGAGTCGGGGGCGGCCTCGTACCCGAAGACATCTTCCAACGCGTTCTTAAGACCGCAGTAAAGTAAGGAGTCCTCCCATGAAGTGGGTATTTCATTTCTGGACCGCCCCGCGCCCGCGGACGATGTTGCAATTCGCGACGCGCGTCCTCAGCGCCATCGCCTTCGGACTCATCGTCGGCTTCCTGCTGTGCGTGCTCTTCGTGACGCTCGTCCTGCATCGGCTTCCGCGCGGCCCGGAGTTCCTGGCTTCGATGGTCATCAGCTCACAGTTTTCGCTTTCGTACTACGCAACCTGCGGACTCGGGCTTCAGCTCCTGCGTGACTACCTGGAGGGCCTCCCGCCGTCTTTCCGCCGCTGGGTCATGATTCTCGGCGGAGCCATCGGCGCGGCGCTCGGCTTCATCATTGCCACGTGGAAGGTCGCCTTCTTCACCGGCATCGAAGTCGTCGGCCGCGAATATTTCCCCGTCATCCTGGTCTTCGAGGCCATCAGCGGAGCGCTGATCGCGCTGGTCGTAGGCGCCTTCCATCGCCTGCGCGTCCAGGTGCAGCGCGCCGAATCGGACGCGCGTCAGCAGGAACTGCTCGCCGCCCAGGCCCAGGCGCTCGCACTGCAGGCGCAGATTCAGCCGCATTTTTTCTTCAACACGCTGAACACAATTTCGGCTCTGATCTCCATCAATCCGCAGGCCGCGCAGGACGCCGTCGGACGCCTTGCGGACATGTTCCGCTACGCGCTCGATTGCTCGCAAGGCAATCTGCGGACCCTCGAAGAGGAATTGGTTTTCGCCAGCAACTACCTCAAGCTCGAACAGGCGCGCTTCTCGTCGCGGCTCCGCGTCGTGCTGCCGGAGCAGCCTTTGAACGACGTCCGCCTTCCCGGTCTCACCCTGCAGCCGCTCGTCGAGAATGCCGTCCGGCACGGGATTTCGCGCCTCGTGGATGGCGGCACCGTCGAGGTCGAAGTCCACCGGAATGGCGTAAGCTGCGAGGTGATGGTCTCGAACCCCATGGAAGGCCGCCTCGATACCGAACGCCTGTGGCGTCCCGGTCATGCGCTCTACAACGTCCGCGAGCGGCTCCGCCTGCACGGCGGGGCGAATGCCTCCGTCGCCATCGCGCAGACCGGCGATCAGGTTCGCGTTGTTTTGAAGCTGCCGCTGGAGACGCCTGCGTGATCCGCGCGGTCGTCGTCGACGATGAGGATCCGGCCCGCGCGCACTTGCGGCGGTTGCTCGAAGCCGAAGCCGGCATCCAAGTGATCGCCGAAGCGCGAAACGGCCTGGAAGCGCTCGAGCAGATCGCCGAACACGCGCCTGACGTGGCCTTTCTCGATATTGAAATGCCCGGCCTCAATGGACTCGAGGTCGCGAGGCAATTGGGAGAGACGCCTCCCCGGATTGTGTTCGCCACCGCCTACGACCAGTTCGCGGTGAAGGCCTTTGAAGCCAATGCCGCCGACTACTTGCTGAAGCCCATCCAGGCGGATCGCGTAAAGAAGACCGTCGAACGTCTGAGGCAGGCATTCGATATCGGTGGAGAGCCCAGCCACGCGCCGCTCCGCGAAGTGCTCGCCGAATTGCACCCGCGCATCTCGAAGCTGGCGGTCCGCCGCGGAAAACGAATTCTACTGCTCGCGCCCGCCGATATCCTCCACATCTCAATCGACGACAAGCTAGTCTTCGCGCACACCACATCCGACCGCTTCTTAGTCGATCGCACTATCTCGGAGTTGGAAGACATGCTCGGCGGCGCCGGCTTCCTGCGCATTGGCCGCGGCGACCTGGTTCAGCTCGACCAGGTCCAGGAACTCATGCCTTGGTTCTCCGGCACGTGGCGCCTAAAACTCAAGAACGGCGTCGAACTGGACGTCAGCCGCGAACGCGCCAAAGACCTCAAGCAGCGCCTGGGCCTCTAAGTGAGACGAACCTCCAGGTCTGTCACTCCGCCGTTCTCTCGCTACTCTGCGGCGTGCGTCGGCTTCTCTCCCCAGATCCACTGACTGAACCAGTCGTAGTTATGCTCCATCACTGCACGCGCCTGCTTCGGCTTGTTGATCCCGTGCCCGAACCCTTTGTAGACGATCAGCTTCGAAGGGATGTTGCGATCCTGCAAACCCTGGTACAACTCGTACGCGTTCGCCGGAGGCACCCGCCGATCAAGTTCGCCATGCTGGATCAATGTCGGCGTCTTCGCGTTGTTGATGTACGTGATCGGCGAGGTCTTCTTGTAAATCTCCGGATCCTCCCAAGGCGTTGCCTTCAGGTAGTGCCGCGTGAACGGATGTATGTCTGTATTGACGTAGTACGTCATCCAATCGGAGATGCCCGCGCCGACCGACACCGCCTTGAACCGGTCGCTGTACGTCGTGATGAACGCCGAGATGTAGCCGCCCTGGCTCCAGCCCATCGAGCCCACGCGGTCCTTGTCGATGTAGCCTTTGGCGATGATCGAATCCACGCCAGTGATCACGTCGTCGTAATCGCCGAGCCCCAGATTCCGCACGTTCAACGACCGGAACTTCTCGCCGTACCCCGCCGAGCCCCGGTAGTTCGGACGCAGCACAACGGCGCCCTTCGCCGCGAACATTTCGATCGGATAATTTCGGTCGCCGCTGATCGACGGCCGGTCCACTCCTGTCGGGCCGCCGTGTATGACAACCAGCAGCGGATACTTGCGCTTCGGATCAAAGTCCGCCGGTTTGATCAGTACGCCTTCGATCGGAGTGCCGTCCTTCGACCGCCACTCGACCACTTCGCGCGTCGCCAGTTTGAAGCCCTTC
>JBDTTK010000470.1:0-4217 GCA_039930685.1 Bryobacteraceae bacterium
GTGGAATGGCCGTGCGGACCGCCGTCCGGGCGATCGTCGGCTGTCCGGGAGCGCCAGACTTCCAGCAGCCCCAGGGTGATCGCGAGAGTCATCGGGCCAAGGATCAACCCGGCGGGTCCAAACAGCTCGATGCCGCCGAGGATCGCAAAGAACGTGGGCACGGTATGCAGCCGGAGGCGGTCTCCCACCAGGTAAGGATAAAGAATGTTGTCGATCGTGCTGATCGCCAGTACTCCCCAGCCGATCAGAATCAGAGCCTTGATCCAACTACCGGTCAGCGCCAGATAGACGGCAATGGGTCCCCAGATGAGAAAGGTACCGAACATCGGAATCAGGGCCATTACAAAGGTAGCCGCGCTCCAGAGAAGCGCAGCGGGAATGCCGAGGAGCGTGTACATCACTCCGGCGATCAAAGCCTGCACTAACGCGACCGTAATGGACCCGTTGACGGTCGCCAGAATCGTATTTGCGATGCGCGTGAACATCCGGCTCGCCTCGCGGTCGGATAACGGGACGAGTCCGCGGACGGTCCGCAGCGCGCCCCTGCCGTCGCGATACAGAAAGAACAGGACGAAGAGCGTCATCACGAGTTGCGTCAGGACCGAGACGGATCCCCTGAGCAGCCCTCCCGCCTGACCGGCCAGGTTCTGGGCGAGCGCGGTCAGTTGCGACTCGAGGTCGAGGTTGGCGTCGGCCCAGCGCAGCAGATCGCCGAGCAGCGGCTTGTCGTAGAGACCGGCGCGCCATTCGTTCCAGGTGCTGCCGCCTTGCAGGTCGCGGAGGCTAACGCGGATCTCCTGCGTCATATAGGTGATCAGCAAGGCCAGCGGAATAATCAGCACGCACGCCGCGAGGAGCACGGCGACACCGGCCGCCCAGTTGGCGTTCCTGAGTCGATGCAGCAGCCATTGATAGGGCTTGTGCGTCGAAACGGCGAGAGCCAAGGCCACGGTCAGCGTCGGGATGAACGGTTGGACGATCAGATAACAGATGTAGAGCGCAAGCAGAGTCGCCGCGACGAGCGAAAAGGTGACGATTCGCTCGCGGTTCAGCCAGGCGGAATCCGTTTGGCCGGCAGAGCCATTCACACCTAATGATGGCATGCGGGTTCCACTTGCGAATCGGCTAACTCGCAGACGGGCCGACGCCTCATGCGGCCGCAGCCGGCACGGGGACGGGAGCGGGAGGCTCAATCAGGCCGAAGACCTGCAGTACTTCGGAGAAGCTCCCCACCAGCTGAGTAGGAGGCGAGGGCTCGAAGCGCTTCAGCGCGCGCTCCGCATCGCCACGGTAGCCCCAGATTCCGACCACGATCCGAGGCTTTGGGAAGCGGGTCCGCAATTGGCGGTTCATTGTCCGGGCATGCGCGAATGCAAACGGTGGTACGGCGGAAATGACGAGGACGTCGTTCTCCGACGGTTCGAGGATTTCGAGCATGCTCTGGACCGACGTCGCAAGCGGCAACGCAACCGTCGCGCAACCCGCCGCCTCGAGGAGTTGCGCGAGCATGACGGACGCAATCTCGTCCGCCTCATCGTGAGCGGGAACACACAGGAACCGTCCCGGGGTGGTGCTCCTGGCGGGGGGAGTGGCGGAATCGGATTCCAGCTCTTTCTCCGAAAACTCCATCATCATCTCGCGCACGCTGAGAAATAGGAACTCTTCGCGCTCGGGGTCCAGCGCGCCTTTGTGGCGGTCCTGCTCGGCGAGCGTAAGCGCGGGCAGTATCAACGAGTCATACAGAAGGAGTAGATTGTTCTCGTGGCGGTAGGTTTCGGCCACGGCACGCGCCTCCTTCTCGTCCATGGCGAGGAGCCGCTGGTAAAACCGCGCCTCGGGCGCGAGCACAGGCTCATCGCCGAGCAGAACGTGGAGGAAGGATAAATGGGGGACGTGACGCCCGAGCACCACGACGCAGACGGTCAGCGGCGTCGAGAGGATCAAGCCTGCCGGACCCCATAATGCGGTCCAGAAAACCGTGGCAACGAGCAGCGCGAGCGACGAGATGCCGGTGTGCGCGCCGTAGAGGTACGGCTCGAGGAAGTTGCCGGTGATGAGTTCCATCGTCATGAAGAGCCCCAAGACCATCAGCGGGGCCCGCCATTCGTCGAACACTGCGAGCGAAAGAATGAGCGGAAGTAAACCGCCGACCAAAGGTCCGACATACGGCACAACCCGAAGCAGTCCGGCGACGGTACCCCACAAAACGGCGTACGGAACTCCGATCAGATACAAGCCCGTCCCGGCGACCAGTCCATAGCCGATATTGACCAGAACCTGGAGCATGAGATAGCGGCTGATGCGTTGGGTCGCGTCCTCGACCGCCTGTGTCACCAGATTCAGCCGGCTGAGCCCGGCCAGCCGGAACATGCGATTCCGCAAGTCCGACTCCTCGACCAGAAGGAACACCGCGAAGACGATGACCATCAGCACGATTGCGAGAGCGCCCCAGAAGGGATGCATCAACCCCGAAAGCGAGGCGATGTCGTTCGATGGCGGCTCCACAACCTGAACGGGCATGGGATTCGCGACAGTCGGCTGGCGAGTAGGGCGCGGCTGCGGTTCGGGATTCGCGAGTTCCTTGCTGATCTCCTTCACGTTTTGGGCGGCACGCGCGAGCGATCCGGCGTCCGGACGCCGCAGGGCACGGATCTTGTGCTGGATGTTCTGCCGGTAGCTGGGCAGGTCATTCACAACTTGAAGAACCTGATTGAAGATTACATAGCCGACTGCGCCGGAAACCGTGAGCGCGAACACCATCACTGCCAGGGCAGCCGGAAAGCGGCGCACGAGCAGCTTCTGCACGAAAGACACGGCGGGCGACAGAACCAGCGACACCGTAATGGCGAACGCCAAAGGGATCAGGACCTCTTTGGCCAGGTACATCAGAACGACGACGGCAACAACCAGGACGGCCGTCCGCAGAGCAGAGGATCGTTGGGGCTGAGTCACCGGCAGGCGGGACCTTTCGGCGATGTGGTTGACAGAGTTGTCATTTGTCAGTTGATGTGCAGGTCGAAGGCCACTCGGAGTGCAACGTTTGCATACGGGCGACTGGCAATTCCGAGGCGGTGGGGGATTCTTACCGCGCGATTTGTGCACGCTTGCTCGGGTAACGGGCAAGAGCTGCCGCTTTTCCCGGATTCCAATGCTTGCACAGGCGGTTTTCGAGTTAGGCCACGTTCTTGCATAGAAGTCTGTGGCAGAGGACTTCCGGATTTTGTAAACCGGAGTCTCCAGTCAGCAGTTCAAGTAAGGACATGCGGAGCAATATCCGCAGCAAGGAACAAGCCGAATGCGAGACGTGGAAAGCGTACCGCAGAGGCGGCTAATGAAATCAATGAAAAATCCAGTATTCATCTCGACCGTTCTTCTCTGCGCCGCCGCCCTCACAAGCCTCGGCCAGACTAAACCGGACAATACCAAGGTCAATGAGCGGGACCGCAATGCGGGTCAGGCGACCGCGGACCAGCAAAAGTCCAACAAATCCGACATGACGCTGACGAAGAACATTCGGAAGTCGATCATGGCAGACAAGGCGCTCTCGACCTATGCGCACAACATCAAAATCATCAGCCAAAACGGCGTCGTGACGGTCAAAGGGCCAGTGCGGTCGGAAGACGAAAAGAAGACAGTGCTCGCAAAAGCTGCTGAAGCGGCAGGCAGCGCGGACAAGGTAATCGACCAAGTCTCCATCAAGCCGTAAACAAATCATTCACGAAAGAGAGGACTATTCATATGGGAAATAACACAGCAGTTTTCGGAATCTACAAGACGCCGGTACAGGCAGAAGTCGCCGTAGCGCGTATCGCTTCGGCCGGGTTCGCGCATAACGACATTTCGGTGCTCCTGCCGGACATCCAAAGCACGAAAGACTTCGCGCATGAAAAGAACACAAAGGCTCCGGAGGGCACGACCACAGGTGTTGCAACGGGGGGCGCGATCGGCACCACGTTAGGCCTGCTAGCAGGCATCGGCGCGATCGCGATCCCGGGCGTTGGGCCCTTTATCGCTGCAGGTCCGATTATGGGCGCGCTCGCTGGCCTCGGCGTCGGAGGCGCGGTCGGCGGACTGATCGGCGCGCTGGTCGGAATGGGAATCCCGGAGTACGAAGCGAAACGCTACGAAGGCCGTATCAAGGACGGCGGCGTGCTCCTTTCAGTACATTGCAACACTTCGGACGATGTGGCTCGGGCAAAAGATCTGCTGAAGCAGAC
>JBDTTK010000471.1:0-4215 GCA_039930685.1 Bryobacteraceae bacterium
AGATCCGTCGGGATCCCGTATACGACTCCCTGCGTGTCGTCGCGCTAATGGCGTCCGCGATGCAGGGAGATGCGGAGCGCGCCCTTGCCGCGGGCTTCGACCGCTACTTCACGAAACCGCTCGATGCAAACCGATTCAAGGAAGAGATTTCGGAGCTGCTCAGCGGATGACGCCAGAATCTACCCGGGGCAATGATACCATCGGTTCCTTGAGCTCCGGAGTCAAACTCGTCATCATCGATGACACCCCGCAAAGCGTCGAATTGCTGACCGAAGCGCTGGTCCGCAACGACGTCGAGATCCTGTCGGCAACCGATCCGGAAGATGGCCTGGAACTGATCTTCCGAGAGCATCCGGACATCGTGTTGCTCGATCTGGTCATGCCCAAACTGAGCGGCATGGAAGTTCTCGAGCGCGTGGTGGAATTCGATCCGGCCATCGACGTCGTCCTGATGACCGCTCATTATTCGACCGAGTCCGCGGTCGAGGCGATTCAGAAGGGCGCTTGCGACTATCTCAACAAACCGATTTCGATCGACGCATTGCGCGCCCGGCTCGATAAGTTGGTCGCAAATGCGCGAATCCGGCAGCGGGCCGCGCAGCTCGACACGGAACTTCTCGATACGTCGCAGTTCCAGGGAATGATTGGGCGCAGCCCGGTGATGTGGGAGATGTTCGCCCGCATCCGGCGCGTCGCGCCGCATTTTCGGACGGCCCTGATTACCGGCGCCACCGGTACCGGTAAAGACCTCGTCGCGCGGGCGTTGCACCAGTTGAGCCCGGTGGGGAGTCAGCGCTTTGTCGTTCTGAATTGCTCCGCGGTCGTCGAGACGCTCTTTGAGAGCGAGCTATTCGGACATGTCAAGGGATCGTTCACAGGCGCGACCCAGGACAAAATGGGGATGTTCGAGTTCGCGCACGGCGGAACGCTGTTCCTGGATGAGATCGGCGACATGCCGATGGCGACGCAGGCAAAGCTGCTGCGGGTCCTGCAGAACCAGGAAGTGCAGCGCGTGGGGTCGCTGCAGAGCCGCCGGATCGACGTTCGCGTTGTCGCCGCGACCAATCGCGACCTTTCGGCGATGATCGCGGACAAATCGTTCCGCGAGGATTTGTACTACCGGCTCGCGATGGTTGAGATCTCGACGCCCGCGCTTGCGGAGCGATGGGAGGATCTGCCTCTCTTGAGCCGTCATTTCCTGAGAAAGTTCTCTCAACAATTCGGGAAAGACATTCGCGGACTCACTCCGCGCGCGCAGATTGTGCTCTCGCGGCATGCATGGCCCGGCAACGTGCGCGAACTCGAGAATGCCCTCGGGCACGCGTCCATGATGGTGATGGGCGAGACGATCGACGTCGAAGATTTACCATCGCGGGTCCGCCAGCCAGGCGACCGCCACGCGGCGTCGACTGCCGGCGACGAGGTTCGGGTTCCGGATTCCGCGGACAAGATCTCGTTTGAGGAACATGAACGCCAGTTGCTCATCGACGCCCTGGAGCGCTCCGGCGGCAATCAGTCGCAAGCCGCCAGGCTCTTGCGAATTAGCCGTGACCGGATGCGCTACAAAATCGCGAAATACAACTTGAAGTAAGGGCGTTTGAGGAAGCTGACTTCCAGACTATCGGGTCAGCCGCAATCCGGTCGAGAACGTATGTGTCCGGAAGGCTTCGTAGGCGTAGAGTGTTTGCGTGAGATCGTACCAACGCCACTCCGCCCACCACTGCACATGTTTCGTGAGGGGCGCCGTCAGGCGGCCATAGGGCTGCGTGTACTGGCTGGCCCGCGATCCGGAGGACCGGAAGAATGCTCCGCCGCCGGTGAATCGAGGAGCGTTCGTGCCCTTCCAAAGTGAGACGTCGGCGAACACAGTGCCCGTGTGAGCGTTGTCCTGATACAACGAGATTTCCCGAGTCAGAGTCTGCGGAACCAGGTAACTCAACTCAGTCCGGAACTGAAATCGCGTGTACTCGGCGGAAACGCGAAGTCTGCTGCCGCCCGCGGGCGTCCAAAGAACGCCGGCCGTGCCGCTCTGTTGATGCACGTTGTAGTCGCCGCTCGAACCGCTACCCGGCGTAGTGTTGTCGAAATAGGTGTAGGCGCCGGTCAGAGCCACCGTAGGAAACAATTGATAGCGCCCACGAGTGCGCAGGCGTTGATAGTCCCGCAGGCTGGTCCGATAAAAGGTTCGGTCGCCGCTTGCCGCTTCGAAGTCAGCGTTCAGTCGCAATTTTTCACTTGGATGATACGTAAGCCCCGCCAGGCCGACGTGCCGCCGCATTTCCGCGCGTTCGATGGCGAGTCCGCTGACATCGGTGCCGGGTTCGCGAAGATCGCCCCAGACGTAGCGGTATCCACCTCGGACCGTAACCGCCTTGGCAACGTCGTAGAACGCTTCGATTTGCTGTTCGTTGTAATTCTGCGCGTAATCGGACCCTACGTGCAGGCGATCGGTCATCCACGACTCAACAATGCGGAGGCGCTCGAAGGGACGAACCTCGGCGGACGCGGATCCCGACGTGTGCGGTTGTTTCGCCCTGAAGGCCAGGCGGTCGAGCCGCGAAGTATAAAACAGCAGATTCTGGAAATCGACAAACTGACCCTTCGCGCTCTCAAAGTAATTGGTGTCGGTGCTCGGCTGGGAAAACAGAAACTGGCCGCGTACGTCCAGCCAGTTGGTAGGGCTTCCCGCGAGTGTCGCCCGTGTGAAGGTTCCGTTACTTCGCACACCGTACGCTTGCAGGAGCTGGTCCAGATACAAGGGCTGGCCGAGAAACGGAAACGGATTGTTTCCGAGGTTGCGGGTGTTGGTCGAGACCTGCTGGTCGTCTTTGTAGATTGACCCGCCCTCTTCAAGCCCGAGGTGCCAACGCTTCAACTCAAAGCGGACACCGCCGCGGAATTCATCCGTCTTGTCGCGAACAAGATTTGCAACCGGATAGTTGTTCCCGTCCACCACGTAATCCGTCACTCCGTGGCCCGATCCGGAACTGTGCGTCCAACCCAGGAACGGAATCACCTTCGAGCCGGGACGCATCTCGAGCAGAAGGTCGGCGTATCTGCGCCGGACGTCAAACGACTTCTGGTTCAGAACCACACCGCGGTCGAGGGTCGGATCCGCGAAGGAGGGCAAGGCGTCGAAATAAGCCAGGTTGCGATAGTCGAACGAAAGCGAATACACGCCGAGCTTGCGAACCTCCGCCTGGGCGGTCGACGACGGCTCTCCGCCCCAGTTACTCGCCCGGACATCAATCCGGTCGAATAGTTTCTTCGCTGCAGGCTCAAATCGGAAATCCAGCCCGAAGAGTTTCGGCCCCTCTCCGAGATTCACGACGCTGCGATACGTATCGAAGCTTCCGGAGGAGCCAACCAACCAGCGATAGCCAAAATCAATCGACCCGGTGAGTTTCGACTGCTCGGATCTCGGTTCAACCGTTGGCGCATCCACTTTCGGCGCGTCCGTCTTTTCCGGTTTCGGTGGATCCACTTTTGGCGGATCCTGCGCGCGCAGCGTGACCGCCATCAGGAGTAACAACGCGAGCTTCATCTCAACAGCGCCTTACTCACGTGCGAACCGTGAATCTTGATGTGACAGGTCGTGCAGGCGCGATATCGTGCGCTCCGCAAATCATGAAATGCCGGAGGGACGCCGCCGACTGTGCCGGTCGCCGGATTTGGAGAGCCGATATTTGAATGGCATTCCAGGCACTGGAACCGCACTTCGGCGCGCGCCAGCATCCGGGGGTTGGCCGAGCCATGGGGCTCGTGGCACGCCGCACAGCCTTCCACCCTCACGGGCGAGTGCTCGAACGTATAAGGCCCGCGCTTGTCGGCGTGGCACTTGAAGCAACCCGGTTCATTTGCGGCGACGATTCGCATGTTCCCAGGCTTCAGTCCGCCGTGCGGATTGTGGCAGTCGACGCACGACATCGCGCCTTCTGGAAGCCGATGCTTCTGTGGCCGCTGAAAGCTCGCCCACACCGAGGTATGACAGGTCGCGCACAGGCCATTCACCGACTGGATTCCTGTTGTCTTTGATGGCTTGTGCACCGAATGGCAGCTCGTGCAGCCGACTTGATTCCGGGCATGGCTTCCTTGAACCCGTCCGGCATGAGTCGCGTTCCCCATATGACAACTTAGGCAGCCTTTATCGGTTTCGCGGACGGGAGTTTTGGATGGATTCCGTATGTCTGCCGCCGATACCGATTCCGCGTGCTT
>JBDTTK010000472.1:0-4214 GCA_039930685.1 Bryobacteraceae bacterium
AAGATGTTCAAGCCGGGTCTCTCGAATTACGCGTACGGCTGGACCGTAGCGACCAAAGATGGCGTGCTGACGATTGAGCACGGCGGAGGGATCAACGGGTTCAACACGCTGATCACGCGCAACCCACAATCGAGACGCCTGATTGTTCTGCTGAACAACACGGGCGGCGCGCCGCTGAATGCGATGGCGGATGGCATTCGCGCGATCCTCGACGGCAAGGAGCCGGAGCGGCCGAAGACGCCCGCTGCCCCGGTACTCTACAAGACCTACAAGGCATCCAGCTTCGCCGCGACGTTGGCGCAGATCAAAGAGATGAAAGCAGGTTCGCAGTACGACGTCAGCACCGGACAGCTTTCGCGGCTTGCCGGGCAGATGATGCAAATAGGCAAGCCCGCGGACGCGCTCGAGTTGGCAAAGACGATCTCCGATGGCGCGCCAAAATCCGAAGGCGCCGCAAGCCTGCTGGCGCAGGCATACCGCGCGAATGGCAAGCGCGTCGAGGCGATCCAGAACTACTCGCGCGCTATTGAATTGAGCACGACGCCGCGGGCGCTGCTGATCTACACGGACGCGATCCTGCAGTTGTCGACGCTCGAACATCCGGCGGACCGAAAACCTTAGCAACACGCTTCGATTACGGTAAGGCGTTCGGCGGGGAGGATCCTCCTCGCGCGATATACTGAAAGTTCCCCGCGAAAATGAGCACGGAACCCAGCGTCTTACGCGTCGAAACTCCCGTAACATTTGCGAGCCGCCGCGCGGAAACCGGGATGATGGCGCTGGCGCTCTACTGCGCCGCGCACTTCTTCATCGACCTCTATTCGAGTGCCCTGGGCGCGTTCCAGCCGATCCTCGTTGACAAGCTGCACATGAGCCTGACTCAGGCCGGATGGCTTGGCGCGATGATGACGTTCTCCGGCTCGTTCGTGCAGCCGGCGTACGGCTTCCTTTCCGACCGCTATCATTCGCGCCTGTTCACCGCTCTCGCTCCGGCCGCGTCGGGCCTGTTCATTTCGATGATCCCGTTGTCGACGAGCTTCGGCATGGCCCTTGGGCTGGTGGCGGTGGGAGCAGCCGGAATCGCGTCGTTCCATCCGCAGGCGTCGGCACGCGCAACGCTCGGCATTCAAGCGCATCGCGGACGGTGGATGGCGGTGTTCATCAGTTGCGGCTCGTTGGGACTGGCGATCGGTCCGGTGTTCTTTTCGGCGATCATCACGAGCGCCGGCGCGGGCCGCACCTATCTGGCGGCAATTCCCGGATTGCTGATGACGCTGGTTCTTCTCGCGGCGCTGCCGGAGGGTCCGCGGTCGCAGTCGGCGGGCAAGAAGCTGGACCTCGCGCCTCTGGTGGCTGTCTGGCGTCCGCTGACGATTCTGTATTTGCTGGTGTTCCTGCGATCGGCCGTGCAGATCACGTACGGCCAGTTTCTGCCGCTCTATCTCCACCGCGAGCGCGGACTGCCCCTGGTGGACTCGAGCCTTGCGTTGACGATCTACCTGACGGCGGGTGCGGTCGGCGGGTTCATCGGCGGCCATATGGCGGACCGCTTCGGCGGAAAGCGCGTCATTCAGGTGTCGATGCTCGCGTGCGTTCCGTTTCTGGCGTTGTTCTTCTACTCAAGCGGGTGGGTTTCGATGCTGAGCCTCGCAGCAGGCGGGCTGATGCTGCTCTTCACGGTTCCCGTTAACGTCGTCATGGCGCAAGAGCTGGCTCCCTCGCAAGCCGGTACGGTATCGGCTCTCATGATGGGCTTCGCGTGGGGGTTCGCGGGATTGATTTTCATTCCTTTGACAGGCTTCATCGCGGAACACTCGTCGCTTCATTTCGCCCTCGGCATGCTCACCATCTGCCCGCTGGTCGGCTTTTTCTTTACCTTCCTGCTCGCGAAGGACAGCCCGTCCGATCGGCATCTCACCCCCGTGGCTGAACTGCGATGAGCGCGAAGAAGGCTGTCTGCCTCTTGAGCGGTGGACTGGATTCGTCCACCTGCCTGGGCGTCGCCCGGCGCGATGGCTTTGAGGCGTACGCGCTGTCGTTCGACTACGGCCAACGGCACAAGATCGAGTTAGATGCAGCGGCGCGAGTGGCGAGGGTATTCGGCGCGAAGGAGCACCGGACCGTGGTGATCGACCTGCGGGCGTTCGGGCACTCGGCGCTCACGGCGGACATTGATGTGCCAAAGGGGCGGTCCGAGGATCAGATGGGGCATGGCATTCCGGTGACCTACGTTCCGGCCCGCAACACGATCTTCCTTTCCTACGCGCTGGCCTGGGCGGAGGTGCTCGAGGCATCCGACATCTTCATCGGCGTGAACGCGCTCGACTACTCCGGCTATCCGGACTGCCGGCCGGAGTTCATCGACGCCTTCACGCGGATGGCGAATCTGGCGACGGCAGCCGGCGTCGAAGGCCGCACCCGCATCGAGATCCATGCGCCTCTGATGCATCTGAATAAGGCGGGCATCGTGCGGCTGGCGGCGGAGGTTGGCGTCGACTTCCGCTTGACGCATTCCTGTTACGACCCAGGGGCGAACGGAAGGGCCTGCGGCGAATGCGATTCGTGTCTGCTTCGGGCAAAGGGTTTTGCCGAAGCTGGTATGATCGACCCCGTACGATGAAATCCGATCCATTGCACGTACTGAAAGGGTCTCCGTCGCCTTCCAGTCCTCCGACCGGATCGATGGTGCCGGGCGCGAGCACACTGCGAATTTCGGAGATCTTTTACTCGCTGCAAGGCGAGGGCATGCTGGTGGGCACGCCGAGCCTGTTTATCCGCTTGAGCGGCTGCAATCTGCGCTGCACCTGGTGCGATACGCCGTACGCGTCCTGGAAACCCGAAGGCGAAGACTGGCCGATCGTGGCGATTCTTGGCCAGGCGCGGAAGTCCTGGCCGAACCATCATATTGTAATCACGGGCGGCGAGCCGATGATCTTTCCAGGGCTCGTCGCGCTGACGGAACGCCTTAAGGACGACGATTTTCACATCACGATCGAAACCGCCGGAACCGTGTTTGAGCCAGTCTCTTGCGATCTGATGAGCATCAGCCCGAAGTTGTCGAACTCAACGCCCTATAAGAAGGACAAGGGCCGGTGGGTGGAGCAGCATGAGCGGCTTCGGCGTCAGCCGGAGGTTCTGAAGAAGCTGATGCGCGCCTACGACTATCAGCTCAAGTTCGTAATCGCGAAGCCGGAAGATCTCCTCGAAGCCAGGGAGTTGGTGGAAGAAATCGGAGCCGACCGCCGTCGCGTCGTGCTGATGCCCGAAGGCACCAAGGCGAAGGTGCTCGCAGAGAGGTCCGTGTGGCTCGCCGAAGCGGCGAAGCACCACTGCTACCGATTCAGTCCGCGCTTGCACATCGGCCTTTGGGGCGACAAGCGCGGCGTCTGAGGCCTTTCACCGCCGCCAGCGGGCACAGGCTTCGCTCACCCGGTTACACTGAGGATTCCCCGCTTTTTCTCCGCGGTACACGTATGACAACATCTGAACCGGACACACTTGTTTCTCAGCCCGACGCAACGGGTCATTTCGGGCCGTATGGCGGCAGATTTGTTCCTGAAGTGCTCATGGCGCCGCTCGAGGAACTCGAGAAGGCGTACCTGGCGGCGCGCCAGGATCCTGACTTTGAAGCCGAACTGCAATCCCTGTTGGCGGATTACGCGGGGCGTCCGACGCCGCTCTATTACGCGAAGCGGCTGAGCGAGCAATTGGGCGGCGCCAAGCTCTATATCAAGCGCGAAGACCTACTTCACACCGGCGCGCACAAGATCAACAACTGCATCGGCCAGGCGCTGCTTGCCAGGCGCATGGGCAAGAAGCGGATCATCGCCGAAACCGGTGCCGGGCAGCACGGTGTCGCCACAGCGACGGTCTGCGCGCTCTTTGGACTCGAATGTATCGTCTACATGGGCGAAGAAGACATGCGGCGGCAGAAGCTGAACGTCTTTCGGATGCGTCTGCTCGGCGCGAAAGTGGTCGGCGTCACGAACGGCAGCCGGACTCTTAAGGACGCGATCAGCGAAGCGATGCGCGACTGGGTGACCAACGTCAACACGACGCATTACCTGCTGGGTTCGGCGCTCGGAGCGCATCCGTATCCGACGATGGTCCGCGACTTCCATCGCGTCATCGGCGTCGAGGCGCGGCAGCAGATTCTCTCAAAGACAGGCCGGCTGCCGGATCGCATCTTTGCGTGCGTCGGCGGCGGGTCGAAC
>JBDTTK010000473.1:0-4209 GCA_039930685.1 Bryobacteraceae bacterium
GGGCTTATGCGGAATCCTCCGGATCGGCGAGCCTTCTTTCGATACTTCGCTAGCTTGGGCTTGGCGACCAGCCTTCTGCCGCGGACCCTGCTGGCCCAAATCGAGGAGCAAGCTCAGGAGCACATCCCGATGAAACTCACCAAGGACATGGTGCGGAACGCGGCGTCGGTGGCCGGCCTGTCGTTCACGGACAAGCAACTGGACCGCATGACCGAAGGCGCCAACCTCAGCCTCGGCGGTTACGACGTGTTCCGTACGGTAGCGTTCGCGAATAGCGTCGCGCCGCCGTTGTACTTCAATCCCGTCGTGCCCGGCACCAGGATCGACCGCAGCCGCAAGCCGATGCGCATGAGCAAGCCTCTCAAGGTCACCCGGCCGGCACACATCGAGGATCTCGCGTATCTCCCCGTGACCCAACTGGCCGAGTTGATTCGCACCAAGCAGGTCAGTTCGCTCGAACTCACCGACATGTATCTCGGCCGCATGAAGCGCCTCAATCCGAAGCTGCTGGCCGTCGTCACCGTTACCGAGGAGTTGGCTCGCACGCAGGCGCAGGAAGCCGATACGGAGATCCGCTCCGGCAAGTACCGCGGTCCGCTGCACGGAATCCCGTGGGGCGTCAAAGACATCATCTCGGCCAAGGGCTATCCCACGACCTGGGGTGCAGCCACGTTCAAGGACCGCGTCATCGACGAAGACGCGACGGTCGTCCGCAGGCTGCACGAGGCGGGCGCGGTGCTGATCGCCAAACTCTCGACCGGCGAACTCGCGCTCGACGACGTCTGGTTCGGCGGGCAGACCAAGAACCCGTGGGATCTGACGATGGGCTCGCAGGGGTCGTCGGCGGGTCCGGCGTCGGCGACATCGGCCGGCCTCGTCGGCTTCTCGATCGGCACCGAGACCGGCGGATCCATCGTCGAGCCGGCGGGAATCTGCGGCGTCACCGGATTGCGGCCAACCTTCGGACGCGTCAGCCGCCACGGCGCGATGACCCTGAGCTGGAGCCTCGACAAGATCGGGCCCATCTGCCGCAGCGTCGAGGACTGCGCGCTGGTGCTTGCGGCGATTCAGGGTCCGGATGACGCGGACCTTTCGCTGGTCGACGTGCCATTCAACTGGAACGCCAAGTTCGATATCAGCCGGCTGCGGGTAGGGTATCTCAAGGCGGCCTTTCAAGACACGAAGCAGACACCGAAAGTCGAGGCGAACGATCGGGCGGCGCTCGACAAGCTGCGCCTGCTTGGGTTCAACCTGGTCGAAGTGGCGATCCCGGAAATGACGACCGACATGCTCGCCATCATGTACGGCGAAGCAACGGCCGCGCTGCGCGACCCCGTGGAGGACCGCCCCGAACTCCTGGTGCGCCAGGATCGCGTGGCGAGGCAGAACGGTTACCGGCTGTTGCCCGCGGCCGACTACCTCAACGCGAACCGCGCCCGCATGCTCCTGATGATCGAGATGGCGAAGGTCTTCGACAAGGTGGACCTGTACGTGCTGCCGTTCGACTACTCGGATTACACGCCAAACCCGGTCGCTTCGCGGAATACGACCATCACCAACCTGACCGGCCACCCGTGCGTACAGGTTCCGCACGGGTTTGACGAGAAGGGCAATCCAACGGCGTTGGCATTCGTCGGCAAACTATTCGGCGAGGTGGAAATGATGGCCGCCGCCATGGCCTATGAGCAAGCCACCGAATGGCACCTGAAGCATCCGAAGCTGGGCTAGTGTCGCGGTGCGTGGTTGGGCTACCGTCAGTGCGAAACGAAGCCAGAATCGAAGGGCTGAAGCGCCTGCAAAACGAAGCCATTTTCCGCTAAGCGATTTGTATTGAGTGATCTAGCCAGTAAATTTGGGTTTACCGACCTGCCGCTGCCAAACGAAGCCAGAACTTCTGTTTCGACGTGACCCCTGGAGTTGCACGCCCGCCGGTTGCGAAGGCCGCTGCTTTTTACAAAACGAACCCAAGTCGTTTGTTAGGCCGCCCGCATGAACGAGCGGCGAAACGAACCCAAGTCAGTTGTCAAAGAGCCGAAGCGACCTGGTTGCCGACCGCTATCTGATGTGAGCTTCGCAGGTGATGGCGAAGATCGGTCCCGGGAGACGCCGGCGACGTCGTTTGGCTTCCGTACTTTGGCGAGAAGCAGCTGTGGTGATTCTCTGCCGACTGCCCTGCCTCGCCCCACCAGCGTCGCCGTAGCGCCAATCACGGACCTGGAGAGTCTGTGTGAGAAGTTGCTGGTCCCCTCCATGAAGGGCAGGGGTTCGAGCCGGCATGCAACGGCTTGGAGCGCAACCTTACGGTCGCGCCTCATCTCTCGTAAAGACTCTGGAGGTCCGGGGCGGGCACGCCCCATAGGAACGCGATCGACCGTTACCAGGGAAGTTCCTCGCCGAGGTGGATGAACCGCCCATTCGGGCCGTCCGGTCCGAGCAGCGCCAACGCGACGCTGGTCTTCGCGCCGTCCGGAACTTCCATCGGGGCATTCTCACCGCCCATCTCGGTTTTCACCCAACCCGGATGCGCCGAGTTGACCTTGATTTTCGTGTCCTTCAGTTCGACTGCGAGGTGGATGGTGAACGCATTCAAGGCCGATTTCGATGCGTCGTACGCGAACGACTTCGATGCCGCGATCGGACTCTTGGGATCGGCGTGAAGCGTCAGCGATCCGAGAATGCTGGATAGATTGACAATGCGTCCGGCGTCGCTCTTTTTGAGTAGCGGGAGGAGCTCGCGGGTGAGCGCGATCACTGAAAACACGTTCGTGTTGAACGTCGATTGCAACACTTCCTCGGTCACTTCGATGGTCTTGTTGTCGAAGACGCCGACACCGGCGTTGTTTACCAGGATGTCCAGTTTGCCGAACTTGCCGCCAATCCATTTCGCGGCAGCGGCCCTGTCCTTTGCATTTGTCACATCGAGCTGAATCGGCTGGGCGTCGATGTTCTCCGCCTTCAGCTTGGAAGCGGCGTCTTCGGCCGCGTTCAGCGAGCGAGCCGCGACGATGACGGTGACGCCTTTATTGCCCAACTGCTTGGCGGTCTCAAATCCAATCCCGCGATTCGCGCCAGTAATCAGCGCAACTCTCTTTGTATCTGCCATTTATGAAGGTCCTCTCCTAAGGAAGATGCTCGATTGAAGGAGAAGGATTCATACATTGGGCACCCCGCCACCATCCGGTGACGGGACTACTTGGAGAGATGACGGTCGAACCAGTCCGTCGTCAGGTTCAGGATTTCCACGGTGTGCTTGGGCTCCACTTTTAACGCATGCGACTCGCGCGGGAACAGCACCAGCTCCGATTCGACCCCGAAATGCTTCAGCGCGCGGAACCATTGCTCGGCCTGCTCCTGCGGGACGCGCTGATCGGCTTCACCGTGCAGGATCAGCGTCGGAGTCTTGACGTCTTTGGCGTAGCGAAGGGGCGAGGTCTTCCAATAGGTATCGAAGTGGTCGAAGAAATCGCCGCCGAAGTCGCGTGCGTGGCCGTAGTAGCCGTCGCGCGTGCCTTCGACGCTCGCGAAGTTCGAGATGCTGCTGAGCGTGACCGCCGCCTTGAAGCGCGTCGTATGCCCGACGATCCAATTGGTCATGAATCCGCCATAGCTCAATCCGGTGACGCCAAGGCGGTTGCGGTCGATCCAGGAGTTCTTCGCGAGGACATTGTCGACCGACGCCATGAGGTCCTCGTAGGCCTTGCCGCCCCACTGCTGATCCACGCCGCGCTGGTACGCCTCGCCGTAGCCGGACGAGCCGCGCGGATTCGTGAGCAGCACGGCGTAGCCTTGGCTCGCGAACACCTCCCAGTCGAGCACCCAATGCGGACCGTGCATTCCGTTCGGACCGCCATGGATCACGAGAAGCATCGGATAGGTCTTACCCGCCTGCCAGCCGATCGGCTTGATCAGGAAGCTTTCGACGGCCAGTCCGTCGGCGGCCTTGGTCGAAATGCGCTCAAACTTGCCGGTCTCGCGCGTGCCCAACCAGGAATCGTTGTGGCCGGAGAGCTTGCGGGGGTTCTTCAGGGCCAGGTCGGAGGAAAAGATATCGCTGGGAGATTCCGGCCCGCTGTGAACGTAGACGACGCGACCCGCTTTCCCGTCGACGTCAATCTGCCTGGCGCTGCCATCCGCGAGCAGCCGCGTGACCGCGCGCGACGCGGCGTCGATGCGAAAAATCGGGTGTTCGCCATGGAACGCGCCAACGAA
>JBDTTK010000474.1:0-4205 GCA_039930685.1 Bryobacteraceae bacterium
CGGTCGTCGTACCGATTCTGCGACCCGCGGTTGGCATAGCCATTCCGGTTGTAGTCGGCCTGCGGTGCGCGTTCAACCTGGCGCGCCGGACCGCTGTTGCGGTTGTCGGTTCCGCGATTCTGATACCCATTGCGGTTGTCAACGGCAGATCGCGCCGGATCCGTATTCTGCCTTTGACCCTGGCTTTGGTACCGGCCCTGACCCGCGCCTCGCGAATCGTTCCGGTCATTGCGGTTGCGATCCTGTGCGGCAAGCGGCGTCAACAACGCGGCTCCCAGCAGGAGCGTATTCATCGTGCGGATCTTCAAGTTTGCGGACATCTGTGTGTCCTCCTTCTGGCTATTAGAACGATTTCGCATCGTCGCGGTTGCAGCTCAAATCACCAAAAGCCCGTGAAAATTTGCTCATTATGTTGCTGGAACAAAAGGTACTTAGGTTGAAATCAACCAACTGCGCGAATTGCATCAGGGGCACACGTTTAGCTTCATCACCATCTCTACGCGATCGATTCCCGGCGCGAATCCGTCCTTGACGACACGAGTCGCCTTGAAGCCCTGCTTCTCGAAAAATGACGCCGTCCGCTGCGATGTCGCGAGCCGGACCAACCCAACGCTACCGGCCTTCGATATCTTGCGAACGCGGTACAGCAGCAGAAACCGCCCGAGTCCGAGCTTCTGCGAATCGCGGCGCACCATCCCCCAGACCATGCTCCCTACCTCACCGTCGATCGCATAACCGCCGCACCCGACCACCGCGTCGTCGTGCTCCATCACGAAGTACGCGCAGTTCGGCGAATCGAGAAAGTCTGCGAATCCCTTGCGCTCGGAGGCATCGAAAAAGTCCGGTACGTTCGAATCGAACAGGGCGAGGCACGCGTTGCGATCTGTGGAGACGTACGGTCGAATATCCATCGCTTCAGTCTTGCGGATTGCCCGCCGCGAATCAAACCCAAACGAAGTCGCCGATAATGAGAGTGCTCCTCATGCAAGCATTCAAGATCACGCTGGAATACGACGGCTCCCGGTTTTCCGGCTGGCAATCGCAGCTCAACGCGCGCAGCGTCCAGGGTGAACTCATCGGCGTCGCGCGGACCTTGATGGGCGATGGAATCGAAATCCAGGGCGCCGGACGCACCGACGCCGGAGTTCACGCGCTCGGCCAGGTCGCGCACATCAAGCTCAAAGAAACGCGCCGCAAATTCCGGCCCGAGCAATTGCTCCGCGACCTGAACGACGCGCTTCCCGCGTCCATCGCCGTCACGGAATGCGTCGACGTGCCCGCGCGCTTTCACGCCCGCCACGATGCGACTTCGCGCGCCTATTTCTACCAGATCTCAACCCGCAAGGCGGCGCTTTCGAAGCGTTACGTCTGGTGGATCAAGGAGCAACTGGATGTCGAGAAGATGCAGGAGGCCGCCGCGTTGATCGCCGGCCGCCACAACTTCATCTGCTTCCGCGCGGCCGACCCGTCGCGGCCGGACGAATCCACGACCGTCGTTGTCGACTCCGCCGAAGTTGCGGTGGACGACCACCTGATCGTGTTTCGCATCGAGGCGTCGCACTTTCTCTGGAAGATGGTCCGCCGGCTCACCGGAACACTCGTCAAAGTGGGCAAAGGCGAGGTCAGCGTCGACCAATTCAAGCAGCTTCTCGCCGGACGCGCCTCCGTCAAGCTGGATGTCGCCGCGTGGACGGCCCCGTCCTCCGGTTTGTTCCTCGAAGCGGTTCGCTACTAGCGCGGGTTCGCTCCCGCGGGTATCCTTTGGAGTAATGCTTCTCCGCATCCTTCCGTTCGTCGTGTGCGCGGCCGCGTTCGCGCAGGAGATCACTGTCGGCTACGTCGAAGACGTCCAGTTGCCGACAGGCGCGTCGCGCAGCTATCCGATCAAGCTCCACGCCAACGATTTCCTCCAGATCGGCGCGAAGACGCTGCTTGGTCCGGTCACCATCAACATTCTTTCGCCCGAAGGAACACGCCTTCGCACCGCGAGCGCGCTGCCGCCGAACAAAGTCACGATCAGCGCGATCGCCGACCATGACGGCGTCTACCGCATCGAACTGGTTGCGCCGCAGCCTTCGACGCTCCATATGGAAGTGGAGCGCGTCGACTCGCTCGACGCGCGCTTGCGGGAAAAGCCGACGCCCGAAGCGCATACCAGTCCGAAGATCAAGGCGCTCCGCGAAGCGGTCGCCGCGGGAAAGAAGGACGCGGTCGACGCGTTTTGGAAAGAAATTCAAACCGCCGGAACTCCGTATGTCGAAGGCCTCGACGGCGACGCGAACAACGTCCTTGCGACTTTCCTGTGGCGCGCGACGCGCGAGACACGCAACGCCGTTGTCATGTGGGCCCCCTTTACCTTCGCCCGCATGAATGACTTCCGCATGATGAATATCGAGGGCACCGACGTCTGGTATCGCACCCTGCGTGTCCGGCGCGGGGCGAGGTTCTTGTATCAGTTGTCCATCAACGACCCGCTTCGCAACGATCCGACTGCCGGCCCCGAACGCATTGCGACATCCATCCCAGATCCTTTGAACACGAAACAGCGCTTCGCCCAATCCATCGCCGAACTGTCCGGCGCCGCGCCCTACACGTGGTCGACCGTGCGCGCCGGCGTTGCGAACGGTGCGATTACACGCCACAACGTGACGAGCGCGATCATGAAGAACACGCGCAACGTGTCGATCTACACGCCTGCCGGTTATTCACCGCAAGCCAAGGCATACGGCGTCCTCGTAGTCTTTGATGAGGAAGCCTATCTGCGGCCCATCCAGGTCCCGACGAACGTCATCCTCGACAACCTGATCGCCGCCGGACGCATTCCGCCGCTGGTCGCCGTGCTGATCTCGAACCCCAGCCAGCAGGCGCGCGGACTCGAACTGCCCTGCAATCCGGACTACGCCGAATTTCTCAACACCGAACTGGTCCCGTGGGTCCGCGCCAACTGGAACGTCACGCGCGACCCTCATCATGTCACCGTCGCCGGGTCGAGCTATGGCGGACTCGCGGCGTCGTGGGCCGCCTATCGCCACCCGGAGACGTTCGGCAACGTGCTGTCGCAATCCGGTTCGTATTGGTGGAGCCCGCGCGGCGACCCCGCACACCCCGTGAAGATGGAAGAGGGTGTCGAATCCGGCTGGCTGCCGCGCCTCTTCCTCGAGCGCGAAAAGCTGGACGTAAAGTTCTATCTCGACGCCGGCCTATTTGAAGTCGACCTCAGCGGTAGCGGCGGCTCGATCCTCGTCCCGAACCGCGCGATGCGCGATATCCTGCGCGCTAAAGGCTACGAAGTCCACTACCAGGAGTTCGTCGGCGGCCACGACTATCTCGGTTGGCGCGAGACCCTCGCGGATGGCCTGCTCGCTCTGTTGGGCAATCAGGCACCAGCCATGTCCGGAACCGCTGCCATGAAGTAATCGAATTGGCCGCTAGCGTTCAACGATTTCGCACTGCAAGCCGGACCGCACAAGCGGCTCAATCTTTGCGAGGAGCGCCTTCAGATCTTCATTGCCAACGCGCACGCAGCCGAACGTCGGACGCAACTTCCCCGCTGCGTTGAGATCGCCGCCATGGATCAGCAAGCCGAATCGGCCGTTCTGCTCCGCCGTCTTAGCGGGGCCGCTCACCGCGCGCAGCACCACATAGCCGTTTGGGCCGTAGCTCCGCGAAATTCTCGGCGTCACCGCCGGACGCCCGATCGCGCAAGCGTAAGAGCCCAGCGGAGTATCGCCGAACGGCTGCAACGGATCGCGCTGCGGATTGCCATGCGCGGACGCCGACTGCGCGTCCGCCTTGCCGTAACATGCAGCCGGACCCCAGAGGGCTCCGTTTGCGTCACGGAGAGAAATGCGTCCGAGCTTCGACCGGTCCGCCGGTAGCTCAACCAAGATAGATGGGTTCGCCATTGCGCCCCACCGTACTCCGGTGAATTCCGGGGCGCGCAATCAAACGGGCGCAAACACGTATGGCTAGAACCGGTTGCAGAAAAAAGACACCTTGTGACGGAATGCCGGCTAGCTGACTGCGACCTTGGCCGGCTCCATCCCAAAGCGGCGGAGCAGGAGAAATTCGCTGAGGTTCTCGGTGGTCAATAGCCCGACCAACTTGTCGCCGTCCATCACCAGCGCGCACGACCCGGGCGTCGACATCAGGGGAAGCGCCTCCGCCAAATCGAGATCCGGCTCCACTGCGAGATACTCCCGATC
>JBDTTK010000475.1:0-4190 GCA_039930685.1 Bryobacteraceae bacterium
ACGTGGGTGCGACCTCGGTGCAAGAACCGGTCAAGAAAGAGGACGAGGACAAGCGCGGACTCGACGGCACCGAGATTACAGGCGGACTCGCGGTGGCGGCGAAGCCCAATGCAAAGGGTCATTTGCTCGCGGTGGTCCCGCTCATCTTCAACAATGAACTGGCCGTGATCGACCTCAATGCGCCGGACGCCAAGGCGGTGAGGATCGGAACGAAGGGCATTGCTCCGTTTGGCGCGGCAATCAGCGCGGATGGTTCGATCGCCTACGTGACGAATTGGGGAGGCCGCCTGCCGAAGGACGGCGAAGTGACGTTGGCGACGGGACGGCGGCCGACGGCGGACCGGGTGGTCGTGGACGCGCGCGGAATCGCATCGACGGGCTCCGTGACGCGGATCGACCTGCTGGCCGGCAAGGTGACCCACACCATCGCGGCGGACCTGCATCCCACCGCCATCGTGTGGGACGAGGCGCGCGCGAGGCTCTACGTGGCGAACACAAACCGCGACACCGTGTCGGTCATCAATACGCGGACGAACGCCGTAGTGCAGACAATCGCCGTCCAGCCCTATGGCGCGAAGGTATACGGCATGGCGCCGACTGCGCTCGCGATTGCGAAGGACGGCAAGACGCTGTACGCCGCGTGCGGAGGCATCAACGCCGTCGTCCAAATCGAAGCGGCCACCGGCCGTATCGAAGGCTTGATCCCGACGGGCTGGTATCCGGACTCCCTGGCGCTCAGCGCCGACGGCAAGCATCTGGCGATAGGAACCCTGTTCGGCATCGGCTCCGGCTACCGCACTGAACCCAAGCGAAAGTACGCGCACGCGGCCCGCGGGACGGTTGCGGTGGTTCCGCTGCCCGATCGCGCTCAACTCGCGAGCTACACGACCGCGGTCGCCGAGAACAACCGGATGAGCCTAGGGCAGCCGCGCGCGGCAGTAGCCAGGCTGAACATCGCACCGCTGCCGATCCCCGAGCGCGCGGGTGAACCCTCAACGATCGAGCACGTCGTCTACATCATTAAGGAGAACCGCACGTACGACCAGATCCTTGGAGATCTGAAAAAGGGAAATGGCGATCCGTCGCTGACCATGTATGGGCGCGCGGTAACTCCGAACGCGCACAAGCTGGCGGAAGAGTTCGTGGTGCTCGACAACTTCTACGCTTCCGGCGGCAATTCGGCGGACGGGCATCAGTGGGTCACACAAGCGAACGAGACGAGCTACGCCATGTGGCCAGGCTATGAGGGCCGCAGCTACCCGTTCGACGGAACCGATCCGATTGCGCCGTCCGGCGCAGGGTTCCTATGGGACTACGCCGTACGCGCAAAGAAGTCCGTGCAGATCTTCGGCGAATACGCGGGCGAGGCGCCCAGCCCGAAAGAATCACGCCAGCAACTGCTCGAACGCTGGCGAAGCGGGTCCGACTTTTCAACGCTGGTGAACTGGCACGCGCCAATGCCGTCGGTCGACAAGCTGCTGGCGCACAACTATCCGGGATACAACACGTCGATCCCCGACGTCGTGCTCGCCGAGATCTTCAAGGGGCACGTCAAGACTTGGGAGAGCGCCGGCAAGATGCCGAATCTCGTTCTGCTTCAGCTACCGAGCAACCACACCCACGGAACCCGGCCCGGATCCAACTCGCCGAAAGCGATGGTGGCCGATAACGATCTCGCGATGGGCACCGTAGTCGACGCGCTCACGCACTCCAAATTCTGGAACAAGATGGCGATCTTTGTTGTGGAGGACGACGCGCAGGATGGCGTGGACCACGTCGACGGCCATCGGACCGTCGCTCTCGCAATCAGCCCGTACACGCGGCGCGGGAACGTCGATTCGACGTTCTATTCGAACCAGAGCATGGTGAAAACGATCGAGCTGATCCTGGGCTTGCCAACCATGTCGATCTTCGACATGATCGCGAACGACATGCGCGCCAGCTTCACAACGACGGCGGACGCAACACCCTACACCTCGCTCAAGCCGGAGCAGGATCTGTTCGAGCAAAATCCTCCTGCGAAGGCACTGAATGGAACAGCGCGCCAGGCGGCCATCGCGTCGGCGAAGATGAACTTCCGCCAACCCGACCGCGCTCCGACGGAGAAGCTGAATCGAATCCTGTGGGGCGCGGCGATGGGGTGGGACAAAGCCTACCCCGGATCGAAAAAGAGCGTATTCGCGCCGATGGCGCTTGAAGTCGACGACGACGACCGCAAGTGAGTTCGCCCTCCAGGACCTCGATCGCGAGGTGAATCACTGCCGAACGGCGTCGGCGGAGTAATGAGACTCGGGACTCGCTTTGTCATCGGCCCCTGGGCGGACCAGCAGCCAAAGCACGGCTCCGAGCCCGGCAGCCACCGTTCCCGATGCGAGGGCGTTCGGCCAGCCGACCAGAGCCACCAGGACCGGAACCAGGGACGTACAGGCTACGCCGCCGAGGTTCCCCGCCATATTCATCATGCCGCCGGCGGCGCCGCCGTGCGGCCCGGCGAGAGAGATCGCGGTCGACCAATACGGACCCTCGGTGCTGTTGATAAAGCCGACGCTGAGGCAGATGGCGGCGATGGCGATCCACACCGAGGAAGCGCCGACACCAAGGAAGAGCAGCAGTCCCGAGGCGACGAGGCAACTCATCGCGGTCATGCGCCTTCCGGCGAGAGTTCCGAAGCGGACCGACAAGCGGTCGCTTACCCAGCCAAGCAGAGGGACCATCACGGTTGCCACGACGAACGGCAGGCTGGTGGCCCAACCTCCGTCGGTGAGGCTGAACTTTCGGACGTCCACCAGATACTTGTACAGCCAGAACACAAAGATGAACATCGTGTAGCTATCGAAAAAGTAGCTGAGCGACAAGAGCAGGACGTTGCGGCTCCTGAACAAGGTGAGCCACGAATCGGCTTCCACGCCCGGGCTCTTTGTCGCGCTCCGGCCTTCACGGATCAGCGCGAGTTCGGAGGCCGCGACGCCAGAGTGATCTTCCGGCCGGTCCTTGCCTTGCCACCACCACAGCGCGGCGATGACGAAGGAAAAGAGCGAAGTGACATAGAACGATGCGCGCCAACCTGCGTTCTGCATCAAGGCGGCGACAATCGGCGGCGTGAACGCAGATCCGGCAGTAGCGCCGGCGATGACGACGGCGTTCGAAAAGGCGTGCTCTCGAACGGGCATCCAGCGGCCGATGGCAAGTGCGGCCACCGGATAGGTTGCAGCTTCTCCGACGCCGAGGAGGAAGCGGATCAGCAAGAGCGAAAGAAATGCGGCGGCCGCGCCCTTGAAGACGATACCCGGCAGCAATCCGGTAAGAATCGTGAGGAAACCCCAACTGAACGCGGCGGCCGCCAACACGAGCCGGGGTCCGCGGCGGTCGCCCCAAACGCCGGCGGGGACCTGGAAGAGCGCGTAGCCGATCATAAACGCGCTAAAGATCTGGCCGATCTGAATGTCGCTGAGACCCATCTCCGGCGCCATGTACTGCTGCGCCACGCTGATGTTCATGCGGGAGAGGTAGCTGACGAGGCTGAACCCGGTAAGCAGCGCGACAATCCGCCAGCGGACCGCAGAGTGCTTAGGCGCTTCCGTCACGCGGACGCCGAGACTGTGCGCGTTGGGATGCGGTTGATGCTGACCAGGAGCATTTGATGCAGTGTACGCGAGTTGGCAGAGTCGCGCTCAGGAGACTGGCGGGAAAATCCCTATTCCGTCGGCGCGCCCCCCGGATTTCCCCAGTTTCCCGGTTTCCGACTCTGCTCGGCGGGAGCGGAAGACAAAGGACTCCCTTTGATCGGCGGAGTCTAAGCGCCCGCGACGCTTTGTACGGCTCGATGACGGCTACTCGCGTTGGTTTCGTTTGTTTCCGGGGCATCCGTTTAGGCGGCTTTGTCTTCGGTTTCCTCTCCGGCAATCGGGCTTTTCAGAACGGAGCCAATTGCGTGCATGTCGTTCGGATTGTTGTCGGTGCCGGGTAAATCGTGGTGGCTTTTTCCCGTGGTGGAGGGGTTGGGATCGTCGGGTCCGGAGTCCGCCGATGTGGCTGCCGTGTCTTCGGGCCGCTGTCGTTGCTGGTCATCCGAACTTGAATCGGGCAAATTGGAGTCGGGTAGGCCGGAGTCGTGGTCGCGTTTGTCGATAAGTGCGTCCATGCGGCGGACGAGTTCGAGGTGCATGCGGTGGAGGCGGGTCTGGTGGCGC
>JBDTTK010000476.1:0-4182 GCA_039930685.1 Bryobacteraceae bacterium
AGGCGTCGGGGCCTTCAGTCGCCAGCGACCGCAGCAACAGGTTACGGCCCAGCAATCCGACAACTTGATCGGAATGTACGACCGGAAAATCCTGCTGTGACGTTGAGAGCAGCAGATTGGCCGCGTCGCGGATTGTGTGTCCGTGCGACAGGACCGAGAATTGGGTCACCATGGCTGCGCGCACAGGAATTCCGTGTGTCAGCATGCGGCCCATCGCCGCTGCGCCTTCCTGCGCCGCGCCGAGGTATACGAAGAATGCGACGAACACGAGCATGAATTGCGGCGCCAGCAGTCCGTAGAGACCCATGGCAAAAGCGAGCATCCGCCCCGACCATGCCGCGATCCGCGTCGCCTCTTCTTCCGGTTTGAACCGCGCCAACACGGCGCGCAGAATTCGCCCGCCGTCCATCGGAAAGGCCGGAACCATGTTGAATAACGCGAGCAGCAGGTTGCCATGGGCGATCCAGGCAAGCAGATTCGCGTCGGTCGGCTTCGACAAGATCCCCAGCGTCACGTACTGTTTGATGTAGAGCAGGTATCCCAGGAGCAACGCCGACAAAACCACGTTTACAACGGGTCCCGCCAACGCGATCCAAAGTTCCTCGTTGGGTTTAGGCTGTCGTTCGAGCCGGGACACGCCGCCGATCGGGAACATGACGATTTCGATCGTCGAAATCCCGTAGCGCCTGGCCACCCAAACGTGACCCAACTCATGGAGCAGCACTGAGCCGAAGAGGCCCAGGATAAACGCTACGTACATCCAGTTCGATAAATTGCTGCCCAGTCCCATGACGACGAGAAAAATCATCATGAGCACGAACGTGAAATGAAAGCGGATCGGCACTCCGCTGACGCGGAACGCGGTGAACGTGCCGGCAATGCCGGAACGGTCGCTATTCGGGGAAGTACCGGGCACTCCGTAGCCTCCCCATTACGATATCAGGTTGTAATAGCAGTGCACGATTCCGCGGCAGGCATTACACAATCGGCTGCGGCATCGTGAGCGCAACGTAATCGGGCCGGTCAGCGGCCGAGTCATGACGGAACGTGCGCAGCACCTCTCCGTGAAAGATGAGGAAAACGCCCGGCATCTGAAATCCATCGCCCACCTGCCCGCCGACTCCGTGGCCGTCGACCACCCCGGCCCGCATACCACGCCACCAGACCTTCGGACCGAACAATGCCCGCGCGGATCCGCGCGATAATCCAAAGGCCCGGTACAGCGCGCACTTCGGATCGCTGATCCGCGGAACATCGTCTATGCCATACAGGGCGAAGAACTCTGCTGCTTGCTCCTCGTTCCCCATGTGAACAATGGCTAACTGGGTGCCGGTCTCGGCGATTTCCTTGCGCTGTTCAGCGAGATCCGCCAGAGCCTCCCGGCAGAACGTACAGCCGAAGTGGCGCAGGAACACGAGCATCACCGGCGACTCCTGCGACATCTCGACCAGCGAAACGCCAAATTGAGATTTGGCGCGCAACGACATCCGCTGGATGTCGGGTGAGGTAGTAATGCGTCTGCCGAGATCCGTCTTGTACGCTGCCCACAGGATCATCGAGAACGGAAGCCACCAGATCAAGTCGTTCGTGATGTTTACCACGCCGAATTTCCAAGGGAGCCTGCCTTGGACGGCTGCCTGCACGAAGCCGATCGGGCCTAGAATCTTTCCTAGCAAGCCTGCCAGCACCACTGGCCAATGGCGGACCGGATCGCGGCCGGCGATCCAGTAGGCGACCCCGTACACGCCGACGATCATTCCGATGCACTGCCAAAGCTCCGGATAATTCGGTGCGGCGAGCCCGGCGAGCGAAAACATCGCGCCCGGAAACGCTACAGCCCAAATGCCCCACGCCATGTTGTAGATGCCCGCCGCTCGCAACACGCTCTTCATCCAGGATTTGTTGGCGGACGGGACAATCGGGAGGGCTAGGGGTTGGACCAACGACATCGGGAGCACCGCCATACTTATCACGATGCACTTAAAGACACGATCGCGGCAGTTTTTTTCGATCCTTGAGCTCGCGGCTCCACGGAATGCCGGGCATAAAAGGGACGTTTGCCGCCCTCCATGCCCGGCACTTTTCGCTACGCGCCTGGAATCGCGGTCGCGAGCGCGATCAACGCCCAACTCGTTCCCGCTGCCGAGATCCATTGATCGCGACCGTGTGGGAATCCGCTGTCGACCAAAGGCTGGAACGGGAACGAGCGCGATTTCACGTGCCACGTCCCATCTTCACCCTGAGTCCGCAGCAGGTACCGGATTCCACGTTGGAACGCTGCATCGGTGACCGGTACGCCCGCGCCGCGCAGCGCCATCAGCGCACGGCCGGTTTCATACGCGTCGGTATCGAGCGTCGCCATCTGGCCCCATCCGCCATCAGGACGCTGGTCCGCGAGCACCGCCGTCCGGAAGGCCGCCAACTCGGACGCGCCTGCGCCCGCCCAGGCGAGACCCTGCAACTGCCAGACCCGCTCGTCCGTTGAAACAACCGTCGCCTTCAGCATCCACGCCCGGGCACGCGCGACGCGTTTCGCGTACTCCTCGCGCAATCCTGCTGGAGCGTATGTGGTCAGCGCGCGGACGCCCATCGCCGTTGCATGAATGTCACCCGTTTCGAGCGGGGGGCGCGGAGACCACGCCACCCACCGGCCGTCTTCGCCCTGCCGGATTGCGATGGCTCTCGTCAGCGCGTCGGTGGTCGCGTCCGCCGGCATCTTCGCCTGCGCGAACCAGTCGAGCGTGTATCCGCCGGTCATGGGCAGGTCGGGGATGCCTTCGAGCCCCTGCAGCAACAGTTCCTTCCCGCCGCGCCACATGCCGAGCGCCGTTTTCGTCTGCTTCTCCACGGATTCCGGATTGACCACGATTGCCTTCTCTTTCGCGAGCGCCGCGGCGCGAAGCGGAAGCGAATTGTGATGGCAGCTTAGGCAGCCGGACTTCTGAATGAGCACCGGACCACTCGCCAGCGTCGCCTCAAGGCCCTTTGTTACTGCCGCCCGTAAGTCAGTTGCAGGCTTCGCGAGGAGGTCGATGACTTCAGAATGGTTGCGCTTCTTTGCCCAATCAAGAGCGGTTTCGCCCATCTGATTCTTTACGGCCGGGTCGACACCCTTGGCGAGCAGCAGCGAAACCAGCTCCGGATTGCCCTCGTCGGATGCGGCCGCCCACATCAGGGTCGTAGAGCCCGAGAAGTCGATTGCTTTCGGGTCGGCGCCGCGGTCGATCAGCAGTTTCGCGAGTTTCGCGTCGCCGCGGATCGCGGCGCACAGAACAGGCGAAACCTTGAGATTGCTTATTTTGTTTACGTCCGCACCCGCGTCCAGCAGGATTCGCGCATTCTCGATGCGTCCGTGCAGGGCCGCCGCCATGAGCGGCGTCGTTCCCATCGGATCGCCGATGTCGGGTTTCGCGCCGCGCGACAACAGCAGCTTCGTCGTCTCCGGATTGAACAGGCGGGCCGCCTCGATCAACGCCGTCGCGCCATGCGGATTCGGGGACGGGAATCCCGGATCCTTCGTCGCCGTGGCGTTCACGTCGGCGCCTTTGTCGAGCAGCAGCCGGACCACGTTCGCGCCTCCGTCGATCGCAGCCGCAGCCTGTAGCGGTGTTCGCCCCTGCCTCGTCGTGACGTTCACATCCGCGCCTTTGTTCAGCAGAGCGCGGACCTTGGCCTCATCCATCACTGCGAAATGCAGGGCCGTCGCACCGGACGCGTTTTTCGCATGCGGGTCCGCGCCATGATCGAGCAGTGATTTCACTTCGGCAGCGCTGCCATAGGCCGCCGCATTCATCAGCGGAGTCCAACTATCATTGGCCCGCGCGTCCGACTTGGCCTCGGCGGCGACGGCCGCCGCCGGTAAGAGCCCCACCGCGAACACTCCAATCGCAAGGAATAGATTTCGTTTCATTTTGTATTTGCCTCTGTTTCCCAACGCGAGATTTAGCAGTCGGATTGGCTCAACGGTCAACTCGGCTCATAGGGCGGAGGCAGCGTACGATAAGAGAAGGCAGAAACAGGTCGAGTGCAACCCGTGGAAAATACACCCCCAGTCCCCCTAACAATCGAAGGCGCAAGCCTGCTGCATCAGATGATGCGAATTCGCTGGTCCGCATGGCGCAACCTAACGCCCGGGCAGGAGTTCCACGTCATCGACGAAGCCGTCCGTGCGCTTGACGAAAT
>JBDTTK010000477.1:0-4164 GCA_039930685.1 Bryobacteraceae bacterium
ACGACCTGCACGCCACCATCCTGCACCTGATGGGCATCGACCACACCAAGCTCACCTACCGCTACAGCGGCCGGGACTTCCGCCTCACCGACGTCAGCGGCAACGTTCTCCACGACATTCTGGCGTAAGTCCACGCTTCACCCCACCCGTGAGGGTGGGTTTCCATTAATGCGGCCTCGCTGGCCATTCACACCAACCAACCTGAGACTTTCCGCCCTCCGCCGCCACAACCTTCCTGATGACCACTGCCGGGATACCTGCGTCCAATCTCACCGCTGACGACGAGCTCCACTGGCTCGCCCTCCACATGGTCCGTGGACTCGGCGACCGCAAAGCCGTCCAGCTCCTCGAACGCTTCCGGACTCCCCAACTGGTCTTCCGCTCCTCTCGCAGCGAACTCGAAGCCGCCGGACTCGCAGGGTCTGTCGCCCAAACCATCGCCAGCGGCTGTAGCTTCGAAGAAGCCGTCGAGCAGCACGAAAGGGCGAAGGCCCTCGGTGTCGCCGTCATTCCGGTCCACGACCCCCGCTACCCTCCACTGCTCCGCGAAATCTACGACCCACCTCTGCTCCTCTTCGCCCGCGGGCGGACCGAAATCTTGCAATCGCCCATGATCGCGATCGTCGGAACACGCCGCCCCACGCCTTACGGAGTCGCCGTCGCCGACCGCTTCGGCCGCGAACTCGCGGAAGCCGGTTTGGTCGTCACCAGCGGCATGGCTCGGGGCATCGATACCTCCGCCCATCGCGGCGCGCTCGCGTCCGTTGGCGAAACGATCGCCGTCTTCGGCTGTGGCGTCGACGTCATCTACCCGGCTGAGAACCGCAAACTAGCGGACGAGATCTCCGCCAAGGGCCTCCTACTCTCGGAATTCCCCATCGGCACGCCCGGACATCCCCAACACTTCCCCATCCGCAACCGGATCGTCAGTGGCATGAGCCTCGGAGTCGTGGTTGTCGAGGGTGCGGAATACAGCGGGTCCGCCATCACCGCCCGGCTTGCCATGGACCAGGGCAGGGAAGTCTTCGCCGTACCCGGCAACATCACCTCGAAGATGAGCTTCGGACCCAACCTCCTGATCCGCCAGGGTGCCACCCTTGTCCAGAAATGGTCCGACATTACGGCCGAACTGCAGGTGAAAGATCGGCAGCGCCTCTCCGACGCTGTCCGCAAGCGTATGATAGAGAAAGGGTTGCTTGAGCCCGAATCGTTTGGACCCGCTCAAGCATCTCTACCATTGCCGGGAAGTCAGTCTCCGGCAGCGGCGCTGGCTCAGCAGGTGTTAGCCCACCTACAGCCTGAGGAAGCCGTGGATCTCGACGGCTTGATTGAGTCGCTGGCTGGGACTTCCTCTTCTGAACTGATCGCCGTCCTGTTCGACCTTGAGATGGAAGGGCTAGTCCGGCAACTTCCCGGCAAACGCTTCGCAAGAGTTTGGCAGGACTAGGGTAAAGCCTTCCAGCGGCTGACCCCGGAGCCCCGAAACCGGGCGCAAGGTCAAATTGCTCACGAGGGTCGCGGACCCGTCCGTGCTAAGATTTCGGTTGTTCGAACTAATAAGGTAGGCATCGTTCGCATTTATGTCTAAGTCACTCGTCATTGTCGAATCTCCGGCGAAGGCGAAAACCATCGGAAAGTACCTGGGCAAGGACTTCATCGTCAAGGCGTCCCTTGGCCACGTCAAAGATCTGCCTAAGAAAGACCTCGCCGTCGCGGTCGATAAGGACTTCGAGCCGAGCTATGAAGTCATCGAAGGCAAAAAGAAGCTCATCTCCGAGCTCAAGACCGCCGCCAAGGGCGTGGATAACGTCTACCTCGCGGCCGATCCTGATCGCGAAGGCGAAGCCATCTGCTATCACCTCCAAGAGGAACTCGACGGCCGCAAGGGCGGCCCGAAGTTCTTCCGGGTGATGTTCAACGAAATCACCAAGAACGCCATCCAGAAGGCCTTCGAGGTTCCCCTCCAGGTCAACCGCAATCTCGTAAACGCCCAGCAGGCGCGCCGTGTCCTTGACCGGCTCGTCGGCTACAAGATCTCTCCGCTCCTCTGGGACAAGGTCCGCCGCGGACTCTCCGCCGGACGCGTCCAGACCGTTGCTCTCCGCCTGATCGTCGACCGCGAACGCGAAATCCGCGCGTTCATCAAACGCGAATACTGGTCGATCGACGTCCAGCTCAACGCCAAGAAAGCGCCGGTCCTCACCACCCACCTCGTCAAGAAAGACGACGTCAACGTGGAGATTGCGGACGAGGCTGCGGCCAAGGGCCTGATTAGCCAGTTCGAGAATTCGCCGTTCGTCGTCAAGAGCGTCGCCAATCGTGAAAAGCGCCGCAATCCGGTGCCGCCGTTCATCACGTCCACGCTGCAGCAGGAAGCCGCCCGTAAGCTGCGCTTCAGTGTCACGCGCACCATGATGCTTGCGCAGAAGCTGTATGAAGGTATGGAGATCGGCGCCGAAGGCTCGGTCGGTCTCATCACCTATATGCGTACCGATTCGGTCCGCGTATCGAACGACGCGCTCGCCGAAGTCCGCGAAACCATCGACACACGCTTCGGAACGCAGTACCGCCCGGAAACGCCCAACTTCTACAAAGGTAAGAAGGACGCGCAGGACGCTCACGAAGCGATCCGGCCGACGTCCACGATGCGCCACCCGGACGACGTCGCCAAGTACATCGCCGAGGACGAACTGAAGCTCTACCGCCTCATCTGGATGCGTTTCGTCGCCTCGCAGATGACGCCCGCCGTCTTCGACCAGACCACCATCGAAGTGAATGCCAAGGGCGCCGACGGCGCCAACTACCTGTTCCGTGCCACCGGCAGCGTGCCGAAGTTTGACGGCTTCCTTAAGGTCTATGAGGAAGGCAAAGACGTCAAGGACGACGACGATGACGAATTGAAGTCGCGCCTGCCAAAGGTCGACGAGGGCGAGACGCTCAAGCTCAAGGCGATCCTCCCTGAACAGCACTTCACTGAGCCGCCCCCGCGCTTCACGGAAGCGACGCTCGTCAAAGAACTCGAGTCGGACGGCGTTGGCCGTCCGTCTACCTACGCGTCGATCCTCTCGACCATTCAGGAACGCGAGTACGTCAAGAAAGAAGGCGGCAAGTTCACGCCCACCGAGCTCGGCATGGTCGTCACCGACCTGCTGCTCGAAAGCTTCAGCAATCTCTTCGATGTGCGCTACACCGCGCGCATGGAAGAGGAGCTGGACGAAATCGAAGACGGCAAGATGGACTGGCGCGACGCGATGCGCGAGTTCTACGCGCGCTTCGAGAAAGACCTCGTCCACGCCGAAGAGCACATGACCGACATCAAGCGGATGGAAACCCCCACCGACTTGATTTGCGAGAAGTGCGGCAAGCCCATGGTCCTCAAATGGGGCCGCCACGGGAAGTTCGTCGCCTGCACCGGCTATCCGGAATGCACCAACACCCGCGAACCCCCCCCGGAACTCGTCGACGCCGGGACCGCCGAGGCCGGCGACCTCACCGAGCAGGGCGATGAAGTCTACTGCGACAACTGCGGCCGCCCCATGGTCCTCAAAAAGGGCCGTTTCGGCCAGTTCCTCGCCTGCAGCGGCTATCCCGACTGCAAGACCACCAAGCAACTCGGCGAAAAGCAGAAGCCCGCCGACGTCCCGCTCGACGAGCCTTGCCCGACCTGCGGCAACAAGCTAGTCAAGAAGTATGGCCGGTTCGGCGAGTTCATCGCCTGCAGCAACTACCCGACCTGCAAGTTCGTCAAGCAAAAGACCATCGGCGTCAAATGCCCGAATTGCTCGGAAGGCGAGGTCGTCGAACGCCGCTCGAAGCGCGGCAAGACGTTCTTCGGCTGCAACCGCTACCCCGAATGCGACTTCGTCGCGTGGGGCAAGCCCATCCCGGAGAAATGCCCGGAATGCGGCAGCAGCTACATGATCGAGAAATTCCTAAAGGCCGGCGCGTTCGCTCAGTGCCCGAACAACGAGTGCAAACATAAGCACCCGATTGAGGTCCCAGTCGAAGCGTCGGCGTAACGTCGTATTACGCTGGGAATGCATTCACGGCTGTGAAAATCTATCTGGACGCGTGTTGTCTCAGCCGCCTCACGGACGATCAGTCCCATACCGAAGCCTCGAATCTCGGTAAGGAATCCCGTATCTTGGATTCAGGAGCGAGGAC
>JBDTTK010000478.1:0-4155 GCA_039930685.1 Bryobacteraceae bacterium
GACCCGCAGTCGCCATCCGCCATGTACTGGATGCTGGGCCACAAGGGCGACCTGATGTTCGTCCACTTCCGGCGCTCCTTCGAGGAACTTGCGCAAGTCGAACTGAAGCTCTCGCAGCTTCGGCTCTGGCAATATCTCGAACCAGCGACTTCTTATCTATCCGTGGTGGAGCTTGGCTTGTACGAGTCGACCGCCAAGGTGTATGCCGCCCTCGCGGAGCAGGGGATTGCACCGCACACTCCCGAATGGAATGCCGGAATCCAGGAAACTCTCGATCGCCAGCGCGAGGCGATGAAGCCGCGCCTCTATCCGGAAATTCCGGCGCAGAAGTACATCTGCTTCTATCCGATGGATCGCCGCCGCGGCGAACACAAGAATTGGTACGAAGTGTCGATGGCCGAGCGCCGCCGCATGATGGAAGAGCATGGGCTCGTCGGACGCCGCTACGCCGGACAGGTGCGGCAGATCATCTCCGGATCCATCGGCTTCGACGACTTCGAGTGGGGCGTGGACCTGTTTGCCGAAGAGCCCAACGTCTTCAAACAGCTCATCTACGAAATGCGCTTCGACGAGGTGTCGGCTATGTACGCGCTCTTCGGGCCGTTCTATATCGGTGTCCGCCGGTCGCCGACGGATCTCCACGCCATCCTGCTTCCTGACGGGAAGTAGTTACTTCAGGCGGGATGCCGCCTGCTCGCGATTGGCCCGCGCATTTTCATATTTCGGATTGATGCGCAGCGCCGCGTCGAAGTCTTCTAGCGCGTGCTTCCAATCCTTTTGGAGCATGTAGACGTACCCGCGACCGTTGTAAGCCAGCGCCAGATTTGGATCCAGCCGAACCGCTTCATCGAACGCGGCGATCGCCTCGGCGAACTTCCTCTGCGCGGTCAGTTCGCGTCCGTTCGCGTTCAGCTTTGCCGCCGCTTTCGGATCCGCAGCCGCCGGACGCGCAGGCGTTTCGGCTCTTGCCGTGGGGTTCTTTTGCGGTTGACGTGTCGGAGTCTCCACCTTGGCCTTCTCGATCGGTGGCGGAGCCTTGGGCGTCTCTATCACCGCCGGCGGAGGTTGAGACGCTGTCGCTCGGACACGCTCCGGCTTAGGCGGCGCCTTTGGCGATTCTACTGGTGTGGGCGGCGGTTCGACTCGTTCGGGAGGCGCCGCGGCCGCCAACCGCTCGGCCTCCGCCTTCCGGTTCCGGTCCGCGACTTCCGCGCGCGAGAGTACCTGTTTTGCCTCGTTCAAGGTGGGATCCAGCCGGAGTGCCTCGTGCAGATCGTCGATCGCTTTGTCGTAGCGCGCCAACAGAAAGTAAGCGGACCCGCGCGCCAACCACGCCGCTGCGAACTTTGGATTCAGCCGGATCGCTTCCGTGCGGTCCGCAAGTCCCAACTCATGTTGCCCCAGTTGATGGTAGGAGCCGCCTCTCGCAATCCAGACCGATGGCGCGAGCGGCGTCAGATTCACCGCCCGGTTTCGATCCTCAAAGGCCTGCTTGTGATCGCCCAAGGCCGCATAGACGCTCGCCCGGGCCAGCAGGATATCGACCGAATTCGGCGTCTGCGCCAACGCCTGGGTAAAATCCTCCACCGCTTTCGTGAAGTCGTTTTTCCGCGCATAGGCGGAACCGCGGAGCGCAAACGCGCGCGCGTCGCGAGGCTGCAATTTCAGCACTTTGTCGAAGTCTGCAATGGCCCGGTCGAAATCGGTCAACTGCCCATAGCAAAATCCCCGCTCGAGGAATGCATCGGCGAGGTCCGGCTTGATCTTGATCGCCTGATCAAAGTCCTCGATGGCATCGTGGTATTTGCCCAAAGCCTGCTGCGCGATCCCCCGCCCCTTCCAGGACTCCCACTCGTCGAGGCGCAGCCGGATCGCTTGCGAGTAATCGCTAACTGCTTCGGTATCGCGCTGCAGTTTTCCGAGGGCGTCGGCACGCGCCCGGTACAAGGCCGCCGTGATCAGATTATTTCGCAGGGCGGCCGAGTAATCCTCGACCGCTTTCGCATACTCCTCGCGCCGTACGTAAATATCGCCGCGAAGCTTATACGATTCGGCCAGTTTGGGATCGAGACGGATCGCCTCCGTGAAGTCGTCAACTGCCCGTTGTTCGTCCTTCAGGATCAATTGGAGCCGGCCGCGCTTCAAATAGGCTCCGGCTGAAGGTTGCACGGCGATCGCCTCCGTGCACAGATCGGCCGCTTCCTTCCAGCGGCCTTCGTTCTCGGCAATCTGCGCCCGATCGAGGACCTTTTGCGCACGCCGGTTGATCTGCGCCCCACTAAGGCCAAGAACGAGGAGCAGACCGAGTATCAGCCTAAGAACCATCTTTATCGTACTAGTGTACTTCGCCTGACGCGGCCGATCGCCAGGATGTGACCGATTTCGGGATTGCGATTCGGCGGCGGATTTCCGCGTATCCTGGAGGCAGTTCGCCGGGAACGCCATGGCTGCCGGAAACGTCCAACCGATCATCCGCGTCAGCCGGCAAGGCTCGCCCGAACACTGAACCAGAATGCGTACCGTCATCGCCCTCGCCCTTGCGGGAACCCTCATCGCTACAGGTCAAACGTCGAGGGCCAGGAAACCCGTTCCGGCGCCGAAACCCGCGGCGGTCGCCAAGCCCGCGGAGTTCCCGCTGGAATCGCTTAAGATCACCGGCAACAAGGTTTTTACGGACGCGCAGATCATCGCCGCATCGGGCCTCAAAATCGGTGCGCCGGCGAATAAGCAGGTTTTCGACCAGGCACGCGATCGCCTCGCGGTCACTGGAGCATTTCTCGATATCCGGATGGCCTATTCGCCCTCTCCGTCCAATGTCGGCTACGCCGGAGTGATTGACGTCGAAGAAGCCTCCGAAGTCTACCCCGTAAGATTTGAGGACCTGCCCGTTCCGGCCGCTACACTTCGGGCCCATATGAAGGCGATCGATCCGCTCTACACGGAACGCATTCCGGGGACCAAGGAGTTTCTGGCGCGCTGGTCCGCGGAATTGGACAAGACCGTCAAGAAGCTCGTACCTAACTGGACCGACACGGTCACCGCGCGGCTCACCGCCGACCTCGATATCCTATTTCGGCCCTCGACATCTCGTCCGAGCGTCGCCGAGATCCGGTTTGTCGGGAATTCAGTGCTCCCCACCAGTCAGCTTCAGAACGCGATGAACGCCGTCGCCATTGGCATCGTCTACTCGGAACCTACCCTACGGACCATGCTCGAGAACAGCATCAAACCGTTGTACGATGCGCGCGGCCGCATCCGCGTCAGCTTCCCGAAGATCGAGTTTGAACGCCATCAGAGTTCCGACGGAGTTGTACCCGTCATCACTGTGAATGAAGGTCCGTCGTACGCCATCTCTGGCGTTCAGTTGACTGGAACCGGCAAGCCCGTGAAGAAGCTTCTGGAGAAGTTCGACATCAAACCCGGCGACATCGCGAACTTCGACCGAATCAAGGAAGGACAGATTCGCATCGAAGACGAATTCCGCTCGGAAGGCTACCTCAACGTCAAGTCCAAGGCCGAGCGCGTGATCGACGATGAAAAGCACACCGTAGGCGTCACCGTTGTCCTCCAGCCGGCCGCGCAATACCTGTTTGGCAAGCTCACGATTAAAGGCCTCGACATCCTCGTGGAACCGCAAATCCGCAAGGCTTGGAACCTCGCCTCGGGCAAGCCCTTCAACCCGGAATACCCTGACAAGTTCATCAAGTACCTCAAAGACGAGGGCGTCTTCGAAAACCTTGCCGATACGACTCGGGCTGAAAAGGACGTTGACGACAAGGCGCACGTCGTGGATGTCACGCTGTACTTCAAAGGTGCGCCGTCGGAAAAGAAAAAGATTCCCTCTCGCCCTGAACCTGAGCCTCCTCGCCCCGTGCAGCCGTAACGCAAAGCGCTCCGGTGCTATCATTCCATCGACCGCGACCGGAAACGCGCACTGGCGCGTCCAACGAAAAGGACCTTCCATGAAAATCTCATCAAAACTCGCCGTACTCGCTCTCGCCCTCGCCGGAGCCGCCTGCTCCCAGCAAAGCCCTCCTGCCGAAGCCTCCGTCACCATCGATGGCAAGGCCATCACCATCAAATACGCTGCCCCGTCACTTCGCGGGCGAAAGATGTTCGGCTCCGACGGACGAATCAGCAAGGACCCGACTTACC
>JBDTTK010000479.1:0-4150 GCA_039930685.1 Bryobacteraceae bacterium
CAGTGCTTGCCGATAAACTCGAAAAGGTCGAAGAGAGAATCGAACGCGCCGCTGCGCGCGCGGGGCGGAAGCGCGAGGACATCACCCTCGTCGCTGTGACCAAGAAGTTCGAGCCCAATGTCATTCGCGAGGCCTTTCTGCTCGGCATTCGAGATTTCGGCGAGAACTACGTTCAGGAGTTTCAGCAAAAGGAAGACGCGCTTTCGGATCTCCTGGAGGCACGGTTCCACTTCATCGGACATCTGCAGGGCAACAAGGCGCGGAATGCCGCCGAGCTCTTCGACGTCATTGAAACACTGGATTCCGCGAAACTGGCGCAGCGTTTGAACGGCCTGGTGGCGCAGGGTTCGGGCGACATGCGTCTCAAGGACGTCATGCTCGAAGTGAAGCTTTCGGACGAGGAAGCCAAGGCAGGCGTCGCACCCGAGGACCTGCCGGCCCTGATCGAGGCGGTACGCGCCTGCTCCCACCTGAATCTTATCGGTCTGATGACGATGCCGCCGTGGTCCGAGAAGCCGGAGCCTTCGCGACCCTTCTTCAAACAACTGGCGGCCCTCGCGCAGGAGCACGGGTTGACGGGCCTCTCGATGGGGATGTCCCATGACCTTGAAGTCGCGATCGAAGAAGGCGCAACGCACATCCGGGTCGGAACCGCGCTGTTCGGCGCACGCCCGAAGCCGAAGACCGCCGCGCTGGAATCGGCCTGACCTAGAATTGGTCTAAACAATGTCCCGAATTTCGCCCGCCAGCATTGGGTATTTCGCCCCGATGCCCCCGGTGCGCTCGGGCGTGGCGGATTACGCGGCGGCGCTTCAATCCTGGATCCCAACTGCACGCCTCAACCGGTCCGGCGCGATCAATCTCTACCAGTTGGGAAACAACGTCTTACACAAGGACATCTACGCCCGCGCGCTGTCGGAGCCTGGCGTCGCGCTCTTGCACGACGCGGTCCTCCAGCATTTCTTCCTGAGCACGTTGAGCGAAGAGGCCTACGTCGAAGAGTTTGTCTACAACTACGGAGAGTGGTCGCGGGACCTCGGCGGGAGCCTCTGGAGGAATCGCGCGCGGAGCGGAGTTGACGTCCGTTACTTTGACTATCCGATGCTTCGCGGGATCTGCGAGGCGTCGCGCGCGGTGATCGTCCATAATCCCGCAGCCGCAGCCATAGTAGAAGCGCATGCTGGAGGTCGGACGGAACCGCTTTCAGTTCACGAGGTTCCGCACTTGTTTGCCACCCCGCCGCTGCCGGCGGGCTACGAGATTGTTCGATTGCGGGACACTCTGGGCGTCGGGCCGCGCACTTTTGTGTTCGCGGTATTCGGGTACCTTCGGGAATCCAAGCGGATTTCGAGCATCCTACGAGCATTTGCGAGGATTCGGGAAAGCGTCGACGCTGTTCTGCTGATCGCGGGCGACTTCGTTTCGGACGAATTGGCGCGCGCTTGCGATCCAATGCTGAACCATCCGGGCATTCTGCGCGTAGGACATCTTTGCGAAGAAGACTTCTGGCGGTACGCCGCGGCCTGCGACGCCTGTCTGAACCTGCGATATCCGGCGGCTGGGGAAACTTCAGGCATCGGCGTTCGTCTGATGGGTATTGGAAAACCGGTGTTGTTCTCGAGCGGCTCCGAGATCGAACGGATTCCGGCCGCGGCTTGCGTGCGAATCGACAGCGGCGTCGCGGAAATAGATATGCTCTCTGAGATGATGCAGTGGCTCGCCCGATTTCCCGCGCACGCGCGAGAGATCGGCCGTCTCGGCGCGGAGCATATCGCCCTGTATCATCAGCCTCGGCGCTGCGCGGAGTCTGTGATCGCCGCCTGCGAATCGGCGCTGGAGCAAACCACGTGCGCCTAGGCACCGGGCTTCGGGCCACCACAGGCTTGATCGCCGCGCTTCTGTCCCTCGTGGCCGGAGACGCGCGCGCGCAAAACTCTGCCGGCACCGGGCCGAGTGGCCGGCCTCAGCAGGGCATCATTCGCGACCTGCAGGTCAAGGTTACGATGCGCGATGGCGTCCGGCTCGCTACGAACGTGTTTCGCCCAGCGGGAACTTCCAAAGTTCCGGTGATCCTGATCCGGACGCCGTACGGGAAGGGCACGGAACTCAGCCGGAACTACCAGTTCTTCGTCGATCGCGGCTACGCGGTCGTAATTCAAGACGTCCGCGGCCGTCACGATTCCGGAGGAGAGTTCGATCCCCGCAACCAGGAGCGGCCCGACGGCGACGACACTTTGACCTGGGTGGCGCACCAGCCGTGGTCCACCGGCAAGGTAGGGATGATGGGCGGTTCCTACCTTGGCATCACTCAGTGGCGGGCGGCCGAGTCCGGCAATCCGGCCCTGAAGTGCATTTTTGCAGTCGTCTCAGGCTACGACGACTATCTGGACCGCTACTATTCGCGGGGCGGTGCGATGAAGCTGGGGCACCGCCTGCTGTGGATGTCCGAGAACCTCAAGATCCCTTCGTTCCGGCCTGACTTTTCGATCTTCACGCAGCACCTTCCCTTGAGGACATCGGACGTCTCCGCTACAGGGCAAGCCATCCGGTTTTACCGTGAGGCGATGGACCATCCGGCCTTCGACGAATACTGGAAGGCGGCCAGCACCCGTGAAAGGCTGGATTCGATCAAGGTGCCGGTATTCCTGGTCGGCGGCTGGTTCGACAATTATGCGCAGAGCGATCTTGAGGCGTTCGCGGCGTTGCGTCATCAGGGAAACGCCGCGCGCATTGTCGTCGGTCCATGGGCGCATGACCAGTCGCTTCGGTTTCCGGGGGTCGACTTCGGACCGGAGTCGAACGCGCCAATTCGAACCTATCAATGGGAGTGGTTTGAGTATTGGCTGCGAGGAGCCGGGAACGCTCCTGTGTCTGGGGCGCGTACCTTTCTGATGGGCGAGAACCGCTGGCGGGAAGACGCCCAGTGGCCTCCGGTCACGAAGAGCGTCTCATACTACCTTGGTGGAAAAGGGCACGCCAACTCCGTCGAGGGAGATGGTACCTTGGCGACCGCCATCCAGCCGCGCGGCCACGCGGATCAGTTCGACTACGATCCGCGCCATCCAGTGCCGACCATGGGCGGCGCGGTTTGCTGTAATCCGAGGATCTTTCCGCCCGGCCCGCTCGGACAGCGCGAAGTAGAGCGCCGCAATGATGTCCTGGTGTACTCGACCCAACCGTTCAAGAAGGCGGTCCGCGTCTCCGGCGTGATTCATGCGCACCTTTACGTGATCACATCCGCGGAGGACACCGACTTTACGGCGAAGCTGGTCGATGTGTCGCCGGATGGAAGCACGCGGTCGGTCACGGATGGAATCCTTCGGCTGCGATACAGGCATTCGCTCGAGAAGCCTGAACTCGCAAAGCCGGGAGAGACGTACAGCATATCGATCGATCTGGGAGCGACGAGCTACGCGTTTCTGCCTGCGCATCGTGTCCGGCTCGAAGTGTCGAGCAGCAATTTCCCGCGCTTCGACAGGAATCCGAATACCGGGAGAACGATTGCGACCGAGACCGAACTACGCGTGGCGCACCAGGTGGTCCGGCACGGTGGAAAGCATTTATCGAGGCTGATCCTGCCCGTGCTTCCGGTAAAGGACCCCCCACAAAAGCCAATCGCCGCGCCCAGGTCTGCGAATGCAGGCCGGAAGCGCGGCGACTAATCGAAGCCTGGTTTGGCTTCGGGCGAATTACATCTTTTCGGTCGACTTCTTGCTCTTCTTCTTCTTTTCCTTCTTTTCCTTCTTGGTGGTCATCTTGTCGTCCCCGGCGAACGAGACGGTGGCGGCGCCGACGAACAGCGTGAGGCCCAGCATGATGCTCATAAACTTTTTCATTTTGTAAATCTCCTTGTGTGTGGGCGATGGTTCCGTATCGCTCGACAACATCATGCCATAGGAACGTCGAAAATGGCCTGTTTTGGGCAATTAAAATCGCTTCACGCCAAATGCGGAAGGCGGCCGATTCATTAAGGAAATCAATGGGTTTGGGGCGGGCCGAAGAAGGGACAGGAGCAGAAAAGGCAATCGCCGCGAGCCGCCTCCGGAGAGGTCGACTGCGCGGCGACGAAACGAAGCCAGAATCGGCTTCGTGGAAACTACATCTTCTTGTCGGCGGGCTTGTCGGTCGACTTCTTCTTCTTGCCCTTTTT
>JBDTTK010000480.1:0-4149 GCA_039930685.1 Bryobacteraceae bacterium
CGCATCGCGTACGCCCAGAGGCGGAACGCCAGCTTTTCGAGCTTGTTGCTGCCTTCGCTGGTCTTCATGCGCGTCACTTCGTCGCGCAGGGTCAGCAGGTGCTTCGGGATATCGATTTTGACAGGACAGACTTCGGCGCACGCGCCGCACAAGCTGGAGGCGAAGGGCAGCCAGGGGTCCTTCTTGAGGCCCATGTACTGCGGCGTAATGATGGCGCCGATGGGGCCGGAGTAGACCCACGGATAGCTGTGGCCACCGATTTTGCGGTAGACAGGGCAGTGGTTGAGGCAGGCTCCGCAGCGGATGCAGTAAAGCGATTCGCGCTTGTCCTCGTCGGCGAGAAGGCGGGTCCGGCCGATGTCGAGCAGCAGGAGATAGAACTCGTCGGGTCCGTCCGGCTCGGTGGCGCGGCGTGGCGGAGCGAGGAACGACGTGTAAACGGAAAGCGGCTGTCCGGTGGCGCTGCGGGCGAGCAGTTTCAGAAAGACGGCGAGATCCTGGGCGCGGGGGATGAGCTTTTCGAGCCCGGCCACCGCGACGTGAATCTTCGGCGCGGAACTGGTCAGGCGGGCGTTCCCTTCGTTTTCGACGATGACGATGGCGCCCGATTCGGCGACGACGAAGTTCGCTCCGGTGACGCCGATGCCGGCGGCGAGGAACTTCTCGCGTAGAACGCGGCGGGCGATCTGCGTCTGCTTTTCAGGGACGATTTCCTTGGGTCCGCCCAGTTTGCGTTCGAAGATCTCAGCGACATCGAAGCGGGTCTTGTGCAGCGCAGGCGCGATGATGTGGTACGGCTTTTCGTCGTTGAGCTGGAGGATGTATTCGCCGAGGTCGGTTTCGACGGCCTCGATGTCGCGGTGCTCGAGGGCGTGATTGAGCTCGATTTCCTCGGTCGTCATGGACTTGGATTTGACGAGGAGTTTGACGCCGCGGTCTTCGGCGAGCTTCGCCACGAACTCGCAGGCTTCCTTGGCGTCGCGCGCGTCGACGACCTTGCCGCCGCGAGCAGTGATGTTCTTTTCGGCCAGTTCGAGGTAATGGTCGAGGTGATCTAGGGTGTGCTTCTTGATCTCGTGCGCGGCGGTGCGGAGGCGCTGGTAATCGGGCAGGGCATCATCCGAGACGACGGCCTTGCGGCTGTCGACGAGGCGGCCGGTATTCGCGTAGATCGCGTGCTGGAGGCGCGGATCGCCCACCGCGGTCTGGATGCTGTCTTGGTAGCGGTCCGGCATGGTTTCAGCGCGACGCGAGGACTTCGGCCAAATGCATGGTGCGGACTGGCGATCCGGCGCGGGAGATCGCGCCGCGCATCTGCATCAGGCAACTGGCGTCAGCGGAGATGAGCGTGTCGGCGCCGGTTTTCGAGATCGCGTCGATCTTGGTGCGGGCCATGGCGCCGGAGACGTTGGCGAACTTGACGGAGAAGGTGCCGCCGAAGCCGCAGCATTCTTCGGCAGAGGTCATTTCGCGAAGTTCGAGGCCGTCGACGTGCGCGAGGAGGCGGCGGGGTCCGGACTTGATATGGAGTTCGCGAAGCGAATGGCAACTGTCGTGGTAGGTGGCGACGGTGCTGAGCTTCGCGCCGACGTCGACGATGCCGAGTTCGTCGGTGAGGAATTGCGAGAACTCGAAGATGCGTCCGTGGAAGGGCGATTCGGGTTGGCCCAGGAGTTCGGCGTAGTGATGTCCGATCATGGACGCGCATGAGCCGGAGGGGACCACGATGGTTTCGGCGTCGGCGAAGACGGTTTCGAAGTGTTTGGCGACACTGGCGGCTTCGTCGCGAAAGCCGGAATTGAAGGCCGGCTGGCCGCAGCAGGTTTGTGCTTCGCGGAAGTCGATTTCACAGCCGACGCGTTCGAGGACGTCGGCCATAGCGAGTCCGACGGCGGGGAAGAGCTGGTCGATGACACAGGTTACGAAAATAGAAACGCGTCGGGGCATCGGTGGGATGCCTAGTCGAGGAAGAAGTGCCCTTCAATGACGCGGACGGCGTGGCCGGACATCCAGACGCGGTCGCCATGCAGTTCGCACCAGAGTTCTCCGCCACGCTGCGAAACCTGCAAAGCGTGCAGCTTGTTCTTGCCGAGGCGCTCGGCCCAATAGGGAATCAGAGTGCAATGCGCGGAGCCGGTGACGGGGTCCTCGGCGACTCCTTTGGCGGGGGCGAAGAAGCGCGAGACGAAGTCGGCGTCGCGGCCGGGGGCGGTGACGATGACGGCGAAGCGGTCGATTTCCATGAGGGCTTGCATGTTCGGTTTCAAGGCGCGGACGTCGTCCTCGGATTCATAGACGACGAGGTAATCGCGCGCGCCGAGGACTTTCTCCGGCTTGCCGCCAAGCGCGGTGAGCAGCGACGGATCGAAGGTGCATTCCGCAGGCGGACGGGAAGGGAAGTCGAGCGTGAGTTTGCCATTGACCTTCTTGACGGTCAACTCGCCGCTTTTCGAGTCGAACCAGACTTGCGGGAGGCCGGGTTGCAGGTAGTCGAGGATGAGATGCGCGGCGGCGAGCGTGGCGTGTCCGCAGAGGTCGACTTCGACGGCGGGCGTGAACCAGCGGAGTCCGAAGCGGCCGAGGGGGCCTTCGGGGACGAAGAAGGCGGTCTCGGCGAGATTGTTCTCGGCGGCGATCGACTGCATGGTTTCGTCGGGGAGCCACGACGTCAGAGGACAGATGGCGGCGGGGTTTCCGCGAAACGGCTTGTTCGAAAAGGCGTCGATTTGATAAAGGGGAATCTTCACTGTGATGGATCCGCTTCGGCCATTCTAGCGGAGTTCGGATCTGCGATCGTCTGAATCGGTAACTGTAAGCCACTCGGGTGGCGGACGGGCTATTGCAGAGGGGCGCGATGGCGTTCGTTGTCGATCAATTCATCGAATATGGCAAGAACGCGTTTCCGGTAGCCGACAAGGCGTTTGAGATTTTCCTTGAAATTAGGTTCGTAGCGGTGGGCGGAGAACCACTTTTCCAAGACGGGGCGGGGGACATCGATGTCGCGGCGAAGCGCTTCCGGGGAGTGGCCGCGCAGAAAGAGCCCATAGAACAACGCAGCCTCTCGCTGCGGCGCTTGCGGATCGAGTTCCTCGCGTACCCACATTGTGCGTTACCGGCGGAGCCCTCTCAAAAATGAAGTATAAACACGGCTTCTCGAAATAGGCAAGAGCGGCGGTGTTCGACGCTGCGGGAAATGATGGAAGAACTTTCCGTGCAATCACTTGCCGGGTGTCTGTGTTTTGGCCAATTGAACCATTGCGTCCGGGCGTGGTTTGTGCATAAGAGGGCAGCCGCGATTCCGTAGCCGGGGCGCCTTGTCTGGCGCGTGGGTCGCGGGCGGTCTGGTCTGGGCCGCTTACCTCGCTCGGCTTCGTCTCGCTACGTGCGCGGCTCGAAGCGTGGGTGGCTGGGACGTCGGCTTCGCGCTTGACTCCTCCGTCGGGCGTGGCATAATCGCGGCATGAGATTCTTTGCGCTGGGCCTGACACTCGCTTCGCTGGCGGCCGCGGAAACGTGGACCGGGACTGTGGTCGACGTGATGTGCAAAGGCAAGGATCTGGCCGGGCACACGCGCGAGTGCGCACTGAGCTGCGCCAAGAGCGGCTACGGACTGGTGCTGGCGGACGGCAAGTTCGTGAAGTTCGACGAGGCCGGTAATGCCAAGACGCTGTCGCTGCTGAAGAAGAGCACCAAGGAGAAGGAACTCAAAGCGAAGGTCAGCGGCACGCTCGAAAATGGCGTTATTCAGGTGGAGACGGTGGAACTTCCGTAGGTTCCTTCGCCAGAACAGTACGCCGCACGCGAATCCAGTCGCGAAATAGCGGCGGGTTCTCGAGCCACATCAACATCCACTGGATCATCTCGTCCTTTTCTGACTTCTTGGCCGGGTCGCTTGCGCGTTCATGCGCCCACTTAGCGTGGTCTTTGCCGGAGATCACCGCCTTACGGCTTGCGGAAACGATCTCGCGGTCGCCGGAGGATTTCGCGGACTCGTACGTGTCCAGCAGAGCGAGCAGCGAATGCTCCAGGGCGTCGAGCGAATCCTGGTGCACGCCGTCGACGAGCGGATCGAGCGGGATTTCAGAATTGCGCAGCAGGGTCCGGAGATAGCTTTCGGATACCGAATGCTCAGCGAGAAGGGCGCGCCAG
>JBDTTK010000481.1:0-4147 GCA_039930685.1 Bryobacteraceae bacterium
GGCCACGATCTTTCCCGTCGCCGGCGAGTGCATCACTCCATGGCCGCTGAATCCGTTAGCGAGGAACAATCCGGGAATTCCCGGTGCCGCTCCCAAAATCGGGTGATGGTCGGGAGTCATCTCGTAGAGCCCCGCCCACGCGCGCGATGGATTCACTTCCGCCTCTTCGAGAATCGGCACGCGGCTGACGCCGTGCGTCAGAATCTTCTCGACAAAGGAGCGATCGACCTGGAGTTTGTAGCCCGGCGTCTCACTCGCATCGGCCCATGCCATCAAAAGACCGCGGCCCTCCGGACGAAAATGAAAACCCGTCGACATGTCAATTGTCATCGGCGCAGTATGCGCGACTTTGTCAAACGGCTCCGTCGGCACCAGCATCCGACGCAGCGGCTCGACGGGTAGATCCAGTCCCGCAAACTTCGCGACGAGACGCGACCACGCTCCCGCGGCGTTGACGACCGTTCGCGTCGCGACGCTTCCACGTTTTGTGTGAACCGCGGCAACGCCTTGGGCATCGATGTCGATCCCGGTGACCTCGGACTCGCTTTCGATCACCGCTCCCTGATCGACCGCCCGCAAGCTGAATCCCGTCATGACGCTGTACGGATCGACGAAGCCATCCGTCGAACAAAAGCTGCCGCCCAAAATATCGTCCGACCGCAACTGCGGAACCATCGCGACGATTTCCTCGCGGCTGATAAGTCGCGCGGTCTTGAGGCCAAGCGCGCATTGCTTTTCAAAGTTGGTCCGCAGGTATTCGAGATGAGCAGGTGTGGTCGCGACAAATAAGTAACCTTGCGCCCGGTATCCGGACGGATGTCCCATTGCTTCTTCAAACGCCGCGAGAAAGGGAATCGAGAAAAGCGACATCTGAATGTTCACAGGTGTCGAGAACTGTGCGCGCACGCCGCCCATGCTCTTCCCCGTAGAGCCCTTACCCTGATGCGTCTCGCGCTCGAGAATCAGAACGTTGTGGCATCCCGCCAACGTCAATTGATACGCGATGCTCGAACCGACAATGCCGCCCCCGATGATCACTACATCCGCGGTTGAAATCACAGAGTCCAGCGTACTATGCGGCTACGCCAGCGGAATCCTTGCAGTCACGATCGCCATCGATGGAAGGTCAAGCCGCAGACGTCCACCGTCGACGGCGACGCGATGCGGTTTCGGAACGATGGCGCCCGGCTCGTCGAAGCTGTTAAACGCGTTCAAGTCCGGGTGATGCAGTATTTGGGCCGAAGCGCCGCGGGCTGTCACGCCATGCAACGCGCAATCGATGCTCAGGTCGACGCCATGGCGCGGATTCACAAATGTCACCACCATGTCAGTCGCGCTCTTCGAGGCGGACATGGAGACGCCGAGCGGATCGCTGCCCGCGCGCTCGACCCGCACCGCGGTCTTTCCGCGATGCCCTTTGAGAAGCATGAATGCGTGATACGTCGTCGTCCGGACGCACCGTTTGCCCTCAGCCCCATCGGTGAGCAGTAGCGACTGCAGCACATTCACGATTTGCGCGATGTTGCACATGTACAGCTTGTCGGCCTGACGATGGAAAAGGTTCAAGCCGAGCGCTGCCGCGACGGCGCTGCGCATGGTGCTTTGCTGCCAGAGGCGCCCGAATTTCTTTTGCTCCTCCGTCACGTTCAGGTTGTCCCACACGCCCCATTCGTCCACCATGAGGTGGGCCGTCTTGCGCTGCGGATCGTAGCCGTCGAGGATCGCTCGCTGCTGGATGACGGCGTTCTCGACGCGTTCAAAAATCCGCATCTGCGTGTGCATCGCGTCCGGAGTGAACTGAGTCGGCGCCTTGTCGGAGTTCTCGTAGAAGTGCATCGCGAACCCGTCGGGCAGCCGCGAACCGGCCTGATCGAGAAACTTTCGCGACCAGCCGACATCGTTTCCGTTCGGTCCGCACGCGATAAGAAAAGGCCGCGTTCCGCCAAAGGTCCTTACATAGCCTGAGAACTGCCGAAAGAGATTCGCGTAATGCTCCGGTGTCATGCGGCCGCCACAGCCCCAGTTCTCGTTGCCTACGCCCCAATAGCGAACGCCGAATGGCTCAGGCGATCCGTTAGCCCGCCGTTCATCGGAGAGCGTGCTGCCCGACGGATAGTTGCAGTACTCCACCCAATCGCGGAGTTCCTGTGGATTGCTGCTGCCGACGTTACCAGCGAGATACGGTTCCGCGCCGATCTTGCGGCACAGATCCATAAACTCGTGGACGCCGAAGCTGTTGTCCTCGACATAGTCGCCCCAGTGGATGTTGACCCGCTTTGGACGATCTTTGCCGATGCCGTCGCGCCAGTGATAGTCGTCCGCGAAACATCCGCCGGGCCAACGCAGCACCGGTATACCGAGTTCCCGAAGCGCATCGATGGCCTCTCTACGAAATCCATCTACGTTCGGAATCGGCGATTGCTTCCCGACCCACAATCCGCCGTAGACGCACGAGCCGAGGTGTTCGGCGAAGTGGCCATGCAATTCCGGACGGACGACGCCGATTGGCAGATCGGCGCGGACCGCCAAACGCTCAGTCTTGCTTGCTTGCGCGAGACCTCGCGGCAGCAAAGATAGGATCGAACCGCCAGCCGCTCCGGCAATCAGCCGTCGCCGCGAAAACGTAGATGACATAGGGTCGCTCTCCGGGAGCCTATTCTACTTGAGCAACCCTCCCGCGAGCACTTAGCCGCGAATGTCATCCTTCTCGAAATCCCACTCGACCACCCGGCGCGTGCGCGCGGCCTGGTTGACCATGTGCGCGCATGCCGCCGCATGATGTCCGGCTGACGCATCCTCCCAGTGAGGCTGGCGCGTCCGAATCGATTCCAGCCAGGCGCCAAGATGCGTGATCGAACTGTCCGGGCCGTCGCCTTTGAATGTCCGCGTGCCGTCGACGGCGCGCGGTCTACGCGACGGCAGTTCGGTTTCGCGCACCTTCGGGTCCTTGTAATACGCTTCTTCCAGCGCCTTCGGCCAACTGTCCACGATCCACTGATTGTCTTCCCGAACGATTTCTGGCGACAGCGTCAGCGTATTCCCAATGTTCAGCGATCCCTTCGTGCCAAGGACCTGGACACCGGACTCACCGCCCGATTGGTTGTTGAATGTCGCCGACAGATTGGCAACAAAGCCTTCCGGATATTCGAGGACTGCGTTAATCGTGTCGGGCACCTCGCGAGATTCCTTCCAGCGATAGAGTTCACCGAGCCCCACCGCTCGCGCCGGCACCTTGGCATCCATCAGGAAATGAATGCTGGTGCACAAGTGCACAAACAGATCGGTGGCGATGCCACCGGAATAGTCGTTGTAGCATCGCCACCGGAAGAATCGTTCCAGGCTGAATGGATGCTTCGGCGCGCTGCCCTGGAATTTCTCCCAATCGCAGGTTTCAGGCGACGCGTCCGGGGGAATCGGATAAATCCATGCGCCGCTCGCTGTGTTGCGGTTGTACGCGGCCCGGATCATCGTGATCTGCCCGAGGCGCCCCGAGCGGACGATCTCTTTCGCCTTCTGTTGCAGCGCCGAACTGATCGGCTGACTGCCAACCTGCACCATCTTCCCGGTCCGCTTGGCTGCCGCGATGATCTCGGGACCCTCCGACGCGCGGTACGTCAACGGCTTTTCGCAGTACACGTCTTTGCCCGCCTCGACCGCTTCGATGACCATGCGCGCGTGCCAATGGTCAGGCGTCGCGATGATCACGGCATCAATCGACTTGTCGCCAAGGATGTCGCGGTAGTCTTTGCGCGGGCTCGGCTTGCTTCCATTGCGCGAGCCGACCTCGGTGATGGTGCGCTCCAGGCGTCCTTTGTAGGCATCGCAAATTCCAGTGATCGCTGCCTGCGGATGGGCGAGCAGCGCCTTCATGATTTCCTGAGATCTGGCTCCACAGCCGATGACGCCGACTTGTACTTTGTCATTGGCGGATCTCGCCGGAGCGGCGGCCGCTGCGGCCAGCGCTGCGGTTTGCAGAAAAGTTCGGCGCGAAGTAGGCATACAGAAATTCTACGCTGACGAGAATTTCCGCGAGCGATCCACCGCGCGGAACAATCGCGCGGCATGCGGAGTCTACTTCGGCATGTTCGAGCAAACTCTTGTAACGGGCGGAGAAAAGAGGCCGTGGACGTACTGTGTCTCGGCTTCC
>JBDTTK010000482.1:0-4147 GCA_039930685.1 Bryobacteraceae bacterium
CGATGTGGCAGGTGACCTATCACCTGAAGCCGCTGTCTTATCCCGGATTCAATTTCGGGATGCGAAGCATGGCGTTCCAGTGCGAGCATCCTCCATTTCTGAAGGAGGCGAACGGGTTTTACGCGACGACACTCCTAAATGTGCCGGCGTTTCGCGAGGAACCTTACATGCCGCCCGAGGACGCGGTGAAGGCCTGGATGCTGATCTATTATGAGGCGGATCACAAACTCGACGCGGCCAAGTTCTGGAAGGAACAGGGCAAGACAGACTACCAGCGGTTCAAGCCCTTGATGAAGGCCGACAGCGCCGTTAAGAACATGGCGCAGGAGGTTTCGGCCGAAGGAAAAACGGCCGAGGATAAGCTGCGGCTACTGGACGGATACTGCCGAACTAAAGTCAAGAATGTTTGGAACCGCTCAAGCGAAATGACGGCGGAGCAGAAGAAGCAGGTCAAGGAGAATAAGAACCCCGGCGATACGTTGAAGCAAATGGCGGGTACGGGAATGGACGTTGCGCTGCTGTTCGGCGCGATGGCGCAGTCGCTGGGAATGGATGTCCGAATGGCTCGCGTGCCGGACCGGAACGATGCCTACTTCATGCCCCAACGGACGACCACGTACTTCATGCAAAACATGGACGTCGCAGTGAACGTGGACGGAAAGTGGCGATTCTACGATCCACAGACTTCGTTCCTCGAACGCGGTTTTCTGCGGTGGCAAGAGGAGGGTCAACAGGCGCTGGTTTCCGATCCGAAGGAAGGCTTTTTCGTCGCCACTCAGTATTCCGAACCGGCCAAATCGATGCGGCGGCGACGGGGGACATTCTCACTGCGCGAGGACGGAACCCTCGAGGGGTCGGTGGTGTACGAATACACGGGCCATGTAGCGCGCGGCGAGAGAACTCGGGTCGCGGAGATGTCGGCAAGCCAGCGCGAAGAGGACTGGAAGGAGTCGCTCGTGAACCGGCTGAGCACCGCGCAACTATCCGATCTTCAGTTCAAGAATCTCGAAGACGCGGACAAACCACTGAGCGTGACGCACAAAATCAGCGTGCCGGGCTATGCGATCCGAACCGGGAAGCGAATTCTTCTTCAGCCGGCGTTTTTCGAGCGCAACTTCGCGGCACGTTTCACCGAAGCGACCCGGAAATACGATGTGTCGTTCAACTTCCCGTGGAGCGAGACTGACGACATTACCATCCAGTTGCCGGAGGGCTGGGAACTGGATCAACCGAGTTCTCCCGGTGCGATGAACATTGCGAACGTCGGGAAGTATGAATCAGGCCTACGGAAGACGACCGACGGCAGGACGTTATTCTTCCATCGCCAATTCGAGTGGGGCTACGAGATGCGCCTGCTGTTTCCAGCAGCGTCATACCCGCAGCTGAAGAAGGTCTTCGAGGACATCCATACACTCGACAGCCACGGCGTGACTCTGAAGCCCGCGGCGGTGACCGGTGCGAAATAAGCCAACCGCGGTTGCCGCGATGCTGATCGCGAGCGCGGTGTTCCTCTGCGCGGCAGAGGATGCTCCGTCCTGGGTCCGAGAGGCGGCGGCAGCCACGCTTCCGGCTTATCCGGCGAAGGTCAACTCGGTGGTGCTCTTCACTGAGGAGAAAACGATCGTGGACGACTCGGGGCGATTCCTAACAACGACCCGAAGCGCCGCGAAAGTCCTGACCAAACAAGGAACGAATATCCAGTTCTTCGATCAATACGACACGGACGGCGGCAAGGTCCGGGAGTTCCGGGCGTGGCTGATACCGCCGTCGGGGAAGGTCAAGAAATATGGCAAGGACGAGATTCTCGACGTCGCGTGCGCGGAGAACGACATTTACAATCAATGCCGGCGTCGAGTGGTCTCGAGCCGTGGCGACGGCGAACCGGGCGCGATCTTCGCGTACGAATCGGTGATCGAGCATCGCTCGTTCGGAAATCAGCTCGAGTTCTTTTTTCAGCACGGGATGCCCGTGCGGCTCGCGCGGTTCGCGGTCACGATTCCGGCCGGCTGGGAACTGAAAGCGATTCCGTTCCAGGGCGCGCCGCCGGAGCCCGCCGTTTCAGGGAACACCCACACATGGCAGATGGAAAATCTGCCGCATCGCGAACTCGAACCGAATGCGCCGAGCTATCTCTCGATCGCGCCGTGGATAGCCATCAACCTGCTGCCGCCCGGCGGCAGGCAGCGCGCTGTATTGACCTGGCAGGAAGCGTCGCAACTGATTTCCGAGCTGCAAAACGGTCAGTATGAGCTGGATGCGGCCATGACCGCCAAAGCCCAGGCCTTGATCGCCGAGGCGCATACGGAGTTAGAAAAGATACAGGCAATCGGGCGGTTCGTGCAGCAGGTTCACTATGTTTCGATCCAGACAAATGTGTCCAAAGGCGGCGGCTACCGGCCACACGCCGCGGCCCAGGTGTTCCAGAAACTGTACGGAGACTGCAAAGACAAAGCGAACCTGATGCGCGCGATGCTGCGTGCCGCCGGGCTTACCGCTTATCCGGTCGCCATCTACTCGGGCGACCGAACGCATGTGAGCGACCGGTGGCCTTCGCTCGGCGCATTCAATCACGCGATTACGGCGATCGCGGTGAGTGCCGAGACCAAAGCGCCCGCTGTCGCCGAGCACCCGAAGTTGGGGAGGCTCCTCTTTTTTGATCCGACTGATCCATACGTTCCAGTCGGACTTCTGCCGGATCACGAACAGGGGAGTCTCGCTCTGGTCGGTGGAGGCGAGAACGGTGGACTGATGCAGGTGCCCGCGGCGGCTCCGGAGCCTGACTGGCAGGTGCGCGAAGTAGAGGCGCGGCTCAACGCGGACGGAGGAATCGACGGATCGTTTGTCGAGACGTCGCGGCTCGGCGCCCTTTCCGGCGCGCGATCCCAGGTCCGCGGACTTTCAAAGACCGATTACACGAAGTCGATCGAGCGGTGGATCGGCCGAAGCATAGCCGGGGCGAAGGCTACGGCCATCGAGACGACGGACAAAGAGGATTCAATGACGTTGAAGGCGAGCTTTTCCGCCGCCCGATTCGCGCAAGTACCGCAACCCAGTCTGATGATCGTCCGAGCTACTCCCTTGGAGGAGGAAATCGGTCCGAGGCTGACGGAGAAGAGCCGTCAATACCCGGTGGTCGTGGACGCGGACGGATTTCGAGAGTCGGTGCGAATTCTGCTGCCGCCGGGCGTAAAGGTTGACGAGTTGCCGGGCGCTTTGAGTTTGCGGTCGCCATTCGGCGAATTCGACGCAAAATGGGAAGCTCCACCAGGCGCAGTGGTCTTCACGCGAAGGGTGGCGATCAAGGCGCAGACCGTTCCGCCGGAGAAATATCAGGAACTGAAGAAGTTTCTGGACCTGGTGCAGGGTGCATCACGGACTCCAGTCGTGCTTATAAAGTAGGCGCAGGATCACCGACCGGCAAACGATCGAACCCCGAGGGTTACGCGAAGGGACCACTATCGCGCGGCAAAGGCCCGCTCGCTCTACGCTCGGAGTTCAATCCCTGCATCTGGCCGAACCTCTAGTGCAGGCCGGACAAGAAGGCATTCATTTCCCTCAGCACTTCGTCTGTGTTCGAGCGAAAGACGTAGTGATCCGCGTGCGGCAAGCGAACCACTTTCGCTGAGGGCATGGCGGCTTCGAACGCCTTCGCCTGCGCGCCGGTGGATTCGATGTCGCGGGCTTCCATCTTGGCGACGACCTGCGAAAAGCCTTTGAGCGAGTCGAGCGGCGCGTGCGGCAGCGCGAAAATCGCGAGGATCGGCACGCGGATTTCGGTGTACTTCTGCTGGCCCTCGAGGATCGAGCGAGAGGGGCCGGGCGGCAGGGCGGGTCCGAGGGCGGCGGGCCGGGAGTCGAGGTCTTTTTGCTGCTCTTTCAGAGCCTTTTGCAGTTGCGGCAGCGTGGTCTCAAGCAGTTCCTTGATGAGCTTCGACTGCACGCCGCCGTTGACCGCGCCGGGCCGTAACTGATCGAGCTGCTTCTGTACGGTTGGCGCGTCGATTGCCAAATTGCCTCGTTCCTGGTCGTAGAACGCGTAGGGGAAGGCGGCGTCGAGGTAGATGAGTCCGGCAACTTTCGCGGGGAAGCGCGAACCGATGGAACTGAGTTCCTCGCCCGCGATGGAGTGTCCGGCGAGAACGGGCCG
>JBDTTK010000483.1:0-4146 GCA_039930685.1 Bryobacteraceae bacterium
GCGTTCGGCAGCGCGGGCCGCAACACGATCGACGGACCCGCATCCTGGACCATCAACTTGTCGGTAGGACGCCAGTTCAAACTGGCGGAACGCAAGAATCTTGAATTCCGCATCGACTCGCAGAACGCGATCAACCACGTGAACATCACCAATCTTGGAACGACGGTCAACGGCATCGACTACGGCCGCGCGACGGGCGCAGGCGGCATGCGCACTCTTTCGGGAAGCGTGAGGTTCCGATTCTAAATGCGAAAAGTACTCGTTGCGCTCTTGGCGGCGACGCTGTTGCCGAATCCCATGGTCCGAGGCCAGCAGGCTTCGTTCAGCGTCAATAGCAATTTGGTCGTCGTCAATGTCGCCGCGCGCGACAAATCCGGAAATCTGATGACGACTTTGAAGAAGGAAGACTTCATCCTTCTTGAGGACGGCAAGCCGCAGACCATCGCCGTGTTCGAACTCCAGAAGCTCGAAGGCGACGCGCTGCCGGTGATCAAAGAAGGCGCTCCCACGACCATCGTGGATGTGGCGCGGCCCGCCGCGGTTCCGGCGGGCGCAACGGCGGCGACCGGGAAGCCGAATCCGGTGAAGTTCCAGGACAAGCGCCTGCTAGCCCTGTTCTTCGACTTTACGTCGATGCCGCAGACCGATCAGGCGCGCGCCATCGACGCGGGCGAAAAGTTCCTGCGTGAGCAGATTACATCAACCGACATGGTCGCGATCATGACCTTCTCGAACCGCTTCAAGATGGTTCAAGAGTTCACGAGCGACCGCGAGCTGCTGCTCGACATCCTGCACAAGATGGCACTCGGCGAAGGCGCGGACCTCGCCGCCGACGGCACGGCCGGCGCCGACGAAGACGACGACAGCGGGCAGTTCGTCGCCGACGACAGCGAATTCAACATGTTCAATACGGACCGCAAGCTCAGCGCGTTAGAAACGGCCGCGAAAAAGCTCGGCGTGTACGCGGAAAAGAAAGCGCTGGTCTACTTTTCGAGCGGCGTCGGGAAGACGGGAATGGAGAATCAGTCGCAGTTGCGGTCGACGATCAACGCGGCGGTTCGCGCCAACGTGGCGTTTTATCCTGTGGACGCGCGTGGGCTGGTCGCGACGCCTCCGGCGGGAGACGCGTCGACGGCTTCGCCTCGCGGTACGGCGGTGTTTAGCGGACGCAGTCAACGCGGTCAGCAAGCCAAGTTCCAGGATCAGCAGGAGACGCTCTTCTCGCTCGCGGCCGACACCGGCGGGAAGGCGCTGCTTGACAGCAACGATCTCGCGATGGGGATCCGGCAGGCGCAGAAGGACATCAACAGCTACTACATCCTCGGTTACTACTCGTCGAACGACGCGAAAGACGGTCGGTTCCGCAAGATTCAAGTGAAGATGGCGAACAACTCGCTGCAAGCGAAGCTGGATTACCGCGCCGGCTACTTCGCCTCGAAGACCTGGGCCAAGTTCAATTCGTCGGACAAGGAGCGCCAGCTCGAAGAGGCACTCGTCGCAGGCGACCCGGTGAGTGAACTGCCGATCGCGCTTGAGATCGACTACTTCCGCATCGCGAAGGACCGCTATTTCGTTCCGCTCTCGGTCAAGATCCCGGGCACGGCGATCGCGCTGGCAAAGAAGAAAGGCGTCGAAGGCACCGAGATCGACTTCATCGGCCAAGTGAAAGATCAGCGCGGCAAGATTGTCGGTGGGGTGCGCGATACCATCCCCGTGAAGTTCAGCGAGGAGACCGCCGCGCAGCTCGCCAAACGGAATCTGCACTACGATGCGGGTCTGACCATGACTCCAGGCGATTACGTTTTGAAGTTCCTGGTCCGCGAGAACCAAACCGGTAAGATGGGGACCTTCGAATCCAATTTCACGATTCCCGATCTCGGGGGCCAAGGCAAGGGCCTGCGGGTTTCAAGTGTCGTGTGGTCGAACCAGAAAGAGAAGCTGTCGGCCGCCGTAGGTACCGCTGGTGAAAAGGAGAAAATCCTGGCCAAGAGTCCCTTGGTTGCCGACGGACAAAAGATTGTCCCGAGCATCACGCGCGTGTTCCGCAAGGACCAGAATCTGCTCGTCTACATGGAAGTCTACGATCCAGGCCTGAACGAATTGAAGAAGGCGTCGCTCGTCGCCGAGCTGGAACTCTTGCAGGGTGGACGGAAGGTGTTCGCGTCACAGCCGCTGCGCAAGAACGACCTGGCGGCATCGCGCTTTCAAACCGTACCGCTGCAGTTCCAGATTCCACTGGCAAAGCTCAGCGCCGGCGAATACACCGCCCAGGTCAGCGTAATCGACTCGACCGGACGGAAGTTCGCATTCTCCCGCGGATCGATCGTTCTTTTGGCGAACTAGTGGGGTTTCGGTGAGCGTTCGACAGTAGCCCTACGGATCTTAACTCTGCCAAGTCTGCGCGAAACGTGGCCGGCCCCCTCGCTGAAGAGTCTGCGTGAAAACCGGGGCGCGACCGTCATTCGCGCTCCAAGCTGGCCCGACGTTTTCACACAGACTTTCTCCCGCGGACCCACTGCATCAATTCCGCATCTTAAGACCGTAATATTGGTCTTGACGTTTTGGTCAGTCGGTGATACAAACTATGTATGCCGCGCAAAGTCGAAGTCGTCATTGAAGTCGAAGCCTCCGCCGATCAGGTCTGGCGTGCCATCTCGGAACCCCAGGAAATCGCCGGCTGGTTCGCTCCCGAGGTCTCGGTAGAACCCGGCGCCGGCGGCAGCATCACCTGCGGCTGGGACGCCGACATGAAGTACACCACTCCCATCACCATCTGGGAGCCCGGCAAGCATCTGCAGACAGCAAGCGACCGGGTCAAGGACGGCGAGACCTTTCATATCGCGATCGATTACTTCATTGAGACCGAAAAAGGCGTCACGCGCTTGCGCCTCGTGCATTCCGGAGTCGGCGACTCAGCAGACTGGGATAACGAAATCGGCGGTTACGAGGACGGCTGGGCCATGTTCATGGCCATGCTCGCCCACCGGCTCCGCCATCCGGACTGGCCCGTCCGCCAGGCCACCGTGTTCCGCATGATTCCCGTTCCGCGCGCGGAAGCTTGGGCGCGGCTCACCGGCCCCGATGGCCTGATCCAACTGCACGGCGACGGGCATTTCGGGGTCAACGGAACAGAAGGGAACGTGGAATTCCTCAAGCCGAACTTCTTCCGCGGAATCATTCCCCAGTGGGACGACGCGCTGCTCAATCTATTTTGCGAGGCCGGCGGCAACGTAAGTATGATCACCGTCGCCTTGATGCTCTTCGGCGCATCCGTCGACCAGGCTCCAACCCGGCGTGCGGAATGGGGCGTTATTCTCGATCGCCTCTTCCCGGACCCGGCCCGGGAGAGTTCCTCTTAGCGGTTCACGCCGGTAGTGAACCGAAACACCAGCAGCGGGTGCGAGAATAAACCAGGAGCCGCCCATGTCCTCCAAACGCTACGCACTAGCGCTGTTCATACTCTCCGCTGCGGTCGCGCTCGCTCAGTCCAAACCCCAGGAAAGTAAACACGCCGACCACATGGAGCATCACTTCGATGCCAAGGAGTCTGCGAAACGCTTTGACGACCCAGCCAGGGACGCCTGGCAAATGCCGGATCGGGTGATCGCGGCACTGAATCTCAAGCCCGGTCAGATCGTGGCCGATATCGGAGCCGGAACCGGCTACTTTTCGGTGAAGCTCGCGAAATCCAAAGCCGGTCCAAAGGTCTACGGCGTGGACATCGAACCGTCCATGGTGAGTTACCTCCGCGAGCGCGCCGCCAAGGAAGGCCTCCACAACGTAACCGCGGTGCAGGCTGCGGCGGATCGGCCAAATCTGCCGGAACTCGTCGATGTCGTCCTCATCGTCGACACGTATCACCACATCGGAGACCGCGAGGCCTATTTCCGCAGGCTTGGCAAATCGCTAAAGCCCGGCGGACGCGTGGCGATCATCGACTTCAAGCCCGACTCGCCCGAAGGACCGCCCAAAGAATTCCGGTTTTCACCCGAAAAGTTCAAGTCGGAGATGGCCAGCGCCGGCTACAAACTCGCCGCTCATTTTGACTTCCTTCCGCGCCAGCAATTCCTGATCTTCGAACTCGCCACCCCGGCAGCCCGATAAGCCGAGGCACCCCCGTAAGCTCACGCTCCCTCGTTCCGGGTC
>JBDTTK010000484.1:0-4133 GCA_039930685.1 Bryobacteraceae bacterium
GGCGAACTCCAGCCGCAGCGACGATTCGAGGCAACCCACGAGAACCAGCAATCCCACAATTCCCCGAAATGCCATGTACCGGGACATGACTTCCACGCGCCCGCGCCGCAATAGATCGGCCTGGAACACTTCGCTAATCGAATCGCCCGCGCGCACGATAGCCAGGAACAAGACCAGCGGTCCGACCCAGGGAGAAAGCGCCAGGCACAAAACACAAGCCGCCGCCGCAAGCCCAAGACGCGCCCGCAAGTACACTCCGAGGTGCTCTGCCTCCATGGCCTGCACGGTTTTGAGGTTGAGTCCGGTGAATTGAAACAAGGGCTGGACGATTGTCATCGCAAGTGCGAACGCGCCTAGTACGGCTGGACCGCGAAGCCGCGCCACAGCCAATGTCTGTAGCCAGATGCAGGCGTAGTACGCGATCAGGCCTGCGACATTCCACCCCGACTGCGCGCGCCACGAGGCAGCGCGTTCACTCTGGCCGAGCGTCAACGGTGAAGTCGGCGCTTCGATCATCAGTCTTCCGCAGCCTGCCGATAGTATTTGCTGTAGTGCCCGTAGTAGTAGTAATACCCGGAACTCATTTGCCTGTGGACCTCATTCAGCACAATGCCCAAGGTGTTCGCGCGAAGGCGCCCGAGGACCTGGATGACGGACGCCAGCGCCTTGCGGCTCGTGTCGCCGGCGCGGGCCACCACGATGACGCCGTCAACGACGGTTGCCATTTGCAGGGGCTCCGCGAATCCTAGAAGGGGCGGCGCGTCAAGGATTACGAGGTCGTATTCGCGGGTGGCCTCATCGATGAGGTCGGCCAGGCCGGTGCCCATGAGGTCGGACGCGCGGCGCGTGGAGGGTCCGGCGGGCAGGATGTCGAGGCCCACCTTTCCATTCAGGTGTTGCACCGCACTGCGCCACGGGATGTCGCCCATCAGAACGTTCGACAGCCCCTTCTGATTGGGCAGTTGGAACAGCCGATGGACGCTGGGGCGGCGCAGGTCGCCGTCGATCAGCAGGGTCCGCTTACGTTGCGCGGCGTGGATCGCGGCAAGATGGGCCGCGACCGTGGACTTGCCTTCGGACGGCGACGCGCTGGTCAACAGGATCGATCGCAGGCGGCGGTCGAAGTCCGTCAGCAGGATGGAATTCCGTAGCGTGCGAATCGCCTCCTCGTAATTTCCGATTCCCTCTTCGGCGTGCGCGTTGACATGCGCGAGCGCTATATTTCGCGATCCGGCGAGCACGCCGCCGTCCTCGTCACCGGACGCAATCGGAACCGGGCCAAGATGACGCCGCCAGGTCCGGACGGCGGGCAGGCTCCCGATGACGTTGGTCTTGAGGAGCTTCGCCACCTGGTCCGGATCGCGGACCGTGTTGTCGATTACGTCGATGACGACGGCGGCTCCGACGGCGAGTCCGGTGGAGACCAGGAAGGCGATCAGCAGGTTGAGCCAGATCTTGGGGAAGACGGCCTTGAGACCCGGGCGCGCCGGGTCCGCGACGCGAATTGAACTGTTCTGGAAACTGGCATTGATTCCGGCTTCCTTGATTTTGCGGACCAGCTCTTCGTACAGCTTCTTGTCGCCCTCGGCCTCGCGCTTGAGGGTCTGGTATTCGAAGGATCGCGCGTGCAGGCCGTCGAACTCCGCCTTGGTTTGCTTCACCGCTTTCTCGAGCATCGCCTCGCGGTTGACGGCTTCGCGATACTCAATCTCTACGCGCTGTCCAATACTCGCCGTGGTGCTTTCAAGTTGCGAGCGCAGTTCGTTCACGCGTGTTTGCGCCCGTTTGTATTCCGGATGGTTGATGCCGAAATGCCCTTGGACTTCCGCGAACTTCTCTTGCGCCTCGTTGAAATTCTCGGTGAGCTTCTTGAGGGCCTCGCCCTGGCTTGACACCTGCGCGGCGGCGAGCGTTCCGCTTTTGATCGACGTGTAGGCGGCTTCCTTCTTTACTCGATCGCCCTGCGCGTTAGTGTATTCGGTGTTGAGCTGTAGGAGGCGCGCGGACAGGATATTGGTCTTCTCCTCGGGGCTGATGACGTTCAGCTCGCGTTCAAACTGCGCGAGCGCCGAAGAGGACCGCTCCATCTTGGCGCGGAGTTCTTCGAGCTGGCGCTCCATGAATTCGCTAAGGCCGGCGGCGGCCTTAAAGCGAATGTTGTACGTATGCGTGAGGTAGGAGAGCGCAATGGAGTTCGCGACGTCCGAAGCAAGCTGGCGATTCGGCGAGCGATAGCTGACCAGGAGCAGATACGTATTCGGCGGACGCGTCACGCGGAGCCGCTTGAGGATCACTGGAGCGTCGTCGCCCTTCAGATCCGACGCCTGTTCTTCGAGCGCGTCTTTTTCCACTTCGCGGAGTTTGAAGCGATCGACCACCGGCCGCAAAACCGAATCCGATTGGATCAGCTTCACTTGCGTGGCGAGAAACTGGTCGGCGTCATTCAGCGTGGACTGCGTCGATTCCTGTCCCAGGACTCCGGTCGGCATGCGGCGATCGACGTCAATGGTCGTCGTCGATTCGTAAATTGGCGTGAGCCGAAGCGAGACGAGTAGCGTCCCCGCGACGCAGACTGCAATGAATCCAAGAATCTTCCAAAGGTGACGCCGCAGTATCCACAGATAGTGGCTGAGCGGCACCGCGCCCCCGGCCATTTCCGGGTCGTAGTCGAACATCGGCGGCGGCGCCGGTCCGACATGGATCGGGTTGGGGATCGCCGGAAGATTCGTGTCGACGTTCGGGTAGGGGTTGGGGTACGTCATGAATTGCGATTCTTAGCGACGCCACACCAGAACGCCGGACGCCGTGGACGCGCCGAAGGTCGTGATGCGGTCAATGACAGTCATGGCGTTACGGCGGCTTTTGTTATCCGGGACGTACAAGATGTCGTCGATGTGAAGAGGCACGTCGGGCGCTTTGCGCTCCATGATTTTTTCGTGCTCGATGGTCACTTCATTCTTGGCACCGGTGGCAGGATCCTTGCGATACACATACGCCTGTTTCGCGGCGTAGGGCATCATTCCTCCGGCGAGCGCGACCATCCGCAGCACCGAACTTTCGGCCGCTTCGCGAACGATGAACGCGCCGGGCTTCTGGACGTTGCCCATCACGAAAATCTTTCCCGCTTCCGGCACACGGATCTCTTCGCCGCCTGTCAGCCGCAAGTTCATCGCGGGATCGGCCGCGTCGATCAGTTGCTTCACGGAGATCCGTTGCAGCAAGTGTCTTTCGCCCTGCGAGACGACGATCTCGGCACCGGCGTCCTGGGTCAAACCTTCTGCGCGCGCGAGCGCGTCGAGCAACGTCACGGCGCCGACGGCCTGGAACGTGAGCGGCTTCCGGACTGCTCCCATCACGCTGATCGGGCGGCTGTGATATTCGGCGACCGTTACTTTGACGATCGGGTCGACCAGAATCTGCTCGGTCTTCAGCGCCTGCGCGATCGCCTTTTCGAGGTCCGACGGCATCAGTCCTTCGGCTTGTACGCCCTTCTTCAAAAGAGGCAAGTGCACGGAGCCGTCGGCGTCAACGCGAATCGTGCGCGTGAGTTCCGGCGCGTCGTAGACGGATATCGCCACAAGGTCGTCCGCGCCGAGCCGCTGCGTCGGCAGATTGGTTTTGCCGACATCCTCCATCAACGACGGACGCGTTTGCGCCAAAGCGGCGATGGCTATGCCAAGCATTGCAAGCATCCGGATCATTGCGGCACCTTCTCCTCGAGCCGCTCGACGACCACGCGAAGCTGCGTTTGGAGGTCCGCGAGCTTCTGCTCGACGCTGCTCATCGACGGCGTCTCGGGCGCTAGCGAACTCAGCAGGCGGGTGCGGGCAAAGTCCGAAAGGCTTCGCGCGCCGCCAGTGGAACACGCGGATTGCAGGTTCGAGTATTCGTCTTCGGTGAGCCGGAAAATCAAAATCCGGTTTCTAGGCTTGAGGATTGCCATATAAGAGGGAACGTGGTTGCGTTGCAGGCTGCTGCCGGATCGGTTTGCGGATGCTGACGGATTCGCGATCGATCTCGATGCTGATCGATCGCCCCAGCGCTTCGACGCTGACGACCACGCGGGCCGTGTCCTTGGTGCGGACGATGACACCGCGAAGGCCCTCGAACAGTCCGCTGTCGATTGTGACGTG
>JBDTTK010000485.1:0-4117 GCA_039930685.1 Bryobacteraceae bacterium
ATACTCGGCCGGCAAGGCCGCCGAGCACACACTGCGGCAATCGGAAGTCGAAGCCTTTGAAAACGTAGTTGGCGAGGTCCTGCGCCTAAGAGATGAATTGCTTGCGTCGGGCGACAGCTTCCTCCATGCGGACGGGATGAGGCGGTTTATCCGGATCGATTTGCAGTTCCACACGCTGCTGGTGCGCGCGGCGGCGAATGCTCGTCTAATGAAGGTTTTCGCCGACACGCGCGTGCTGCTCAATATTTTCGGCATCCGGCGCGCCGGCCACGACGCCGCCCAATTGACCGAGATTCACCGCTATCACAGCGAAATTCTCGCCGCGATTCTGGCGCGCGACCCGAAAGCCGCAAAGCGCCTGCTAAGCGAGCACATTCAGGTGAGCAAGCTGGAGCGGCTGCAGGAATTTGATGAGCGGGAGCGTGAGATCGCGCTCGGCCATCATTTGCCCGAGATGTATTCGATCGAAGCGCCCTGAGATCCGCTCGAAACCGAACGTGCCTTTGAGAGGGCACTAGCCTTTGGAGAAACCAACTATGCTTGCAACTGGCATTATTTCCGCCATGTTCCTCCCTGCGATGCTCTTGGCGCAAGCAGGTACGCCCGCCGAACCGGTGCGTGTGCTCAACGCCGAAATCAATATGGCCGCGCATGACGGCGGACTCCGTCCGGCAATTGGCGCGGAGAATATCGAGGTGATGCGCGCGAATCGCGCGCACCCCGAGACCGCCGACAACTACGGTTGGACGTACAACCACGCTCCCATGCTTGCCTACTGGAACGGCAAGTTCTATCTCGAATACCTAAGCAATCCGTTCGGCGAACACGTCGCTCCGGGCCAGACGCTGGTCACGACATCGGTCGACGGGCGAACGTGGGACATGCCGAAGCAAGTGTTCCCCATCTACCTGCTGAAGGAAGCCGGTATGGCGATGATGCATCAGCGCATGGGCTTCTATGTGGCCCCCAACGGACGCCTGCTGGTTCTGGCGTTTTATGGGCAGGCTCCGAATCCATTCGGCGAAGGCGGTATCGGCCGAGTCGTCCGGGAAGCATACAAGGACGGTTCGTTTGGGCCGATCTATTTCCTCCGTTACAACCGGCACGCCGGCTGGAACGAGACGAATACGAGCTATCCGTACTACACGACGTCGACCGACAAAGGCTTCCTGGATGCGTGCGACGCGCTCCTCGCCGACAAGCTGAAGACCATGCAGTGGTGGGAGGAGCAGCGCAACAACGACGACGGCTTCTATGCCGTCACCGGACTGCAGGCGCCGTCCGTGTTTCATCGGAAAGACGGCACCGCCGTCGTCACCTGGAAGGCGTCGTGGGCAGCCCTGTCTTCGGACGAAGGGAAGACGTGGAGCAAGCCCGTCAAGGCGCCAACGATCATCACCGATGGCGCCAAGGTATGGGGACAGAAAACCTCCGACGGCCGCTACGCGCTGGTTTACAATCCGGCCAACGACGGAACGCACCGCTGGCCGCTGGCAGTCGCGACGAGCGATGACGGCATCACGTTTGACCACATGCTCGCGGTACAAGCCGAGGTGCCCGCGCGCCGGTACATCGGGCACTCGAAAGATTTCGGGCTGCAGTATATTCGGGGGATCTCGGAGGGCAACGGAACGCCTCCTGGGACCGACATGTGGCTCACCTACAGCAGCAACAAGGAAGACATCTGGGTGAGTCGCGTTCCGGTGCCGGTGCGCTACAAGGTCGACGGTCCGGTGTCGGACAACTTCGACAAGATCGCCGTCGGCGGCAGGATCCCAGACTGGAACATATACCGCTCGCAATGGGCACCTGTGCACGTGGTGGCCTTTCCGAGTGCGGCAAACAAGAGCCTGCTGCTCGAAGACAAGGATCCGTATGACTTCGCGCAGGCGGTCCGCGTGTTTGCGGAAGCGAAACAGGCGCACGTTAGTTTTCGAGTGTTCGCGAAGCCGGCCGGCGGCCGGCTGGAAGTCGAAGTCGTGGACCACGCAGGGCACAGGCCGGTCCGGTTGGTGTTCGCGGACGGAGCGCAAGCGTTAAAACCGAACGCCTGGCATACTGTCGATCTTACGGTCGACGCCGCAGCGTCCACCTACGACGTTTCGATCGACGGCAAGAGCGTGACGCGCAAGGCTCCATTCGCGGAGCCCGCGATGACCATCGAACGGCTGGTCTTCCGCACGGGTGAGTTCCGCACATCACCGACCCGCAAAACGGATCGCTATGCGGGCGGCGATGTCCCGAATGCCGGCGAGGCCGTGCCCTTGGCGGCGTACTACATCGACGACGTCGTCGTGAAGTGAGTCCGGGACCGCGCCACCTAGCGCTTCATTAGCCATATCTCGGCGACGGCGTTGCCGCGTCCCGCGCCACCGGTGGCGGGTTCACGCGTGACGCTCAGGTTCAGAACGCCGTCGGCGGTGGCTTCCGGCGCGATGTCGAACTCAAGCGGCTTGAAGGGCACCGGACGATCGAGCCATCCATGGACCTCATAGCGGTCGTCGGCCATCATGCGTAATTTCGGCTGCGGATTGTCGCCGGCGTAGACGACCTTCACCTTGTAGCGAGCCTTTGGATCCAGGCCTTCGTAACGCAATTTGACTGGCGAATCATATAGACCCTCCGTGACGGTGATCCAGGAGAGCGGGTAGTGCATGTAGCTCTGGTCTTGCCCTCGGACACTGCCCATACCCCGGATGCTAAACCCGGTCATCGGTGAGCGGAGAAACATTGGGTCGTTCTCGTAGGTTTCGCCGGCCACCAGATGTGGTTGGCGCGACGGATTGCCGAGATCGTCGTAGAAACCGCCCGGACCGGGATCGGACCAGTTCACGATATCCGCGATTTCCTTAGCACGTGCCGCTTCGTCGGGAAGCTTGCGGATCGCGGCGAAGCGGTCCTCAAGCCAGATGCGATTCGTGACCGGCGCGTCGACCGTGTCGAGATTGGCTCCGCGGCCAAGCGCGAGAGCCTGATACTTCTCGATGCTCAATTGCGCGTGGATGCTCTGATACATCGCCTCGGCGAGTTCAAACAGCCGCTGGCGCTTGTCCTGCGACACAGGCGCCGTCAGCGCTTTCTGAATGGACACCTCCGCGCCCTGCACGGCAAGCAGACTGCCCGTCCGTCCGGCGTTGCGGAGTTTCTCCATCGCCTGTTGTTCGAGGCTCGTCTCATAGATGAGACGGTCGCGCACATAGGAGTCGTAGTAGGCGCGGTAGAGCGCCTGTTGGAAGCGCCAGTTCAGCTTGACCTGGGGCGAGGCATGCTTTTCCATGTCGCGGAACATCTGGAACGTGGTCTCGACGTTTTCGTTCGCGAGCAACGGACCGATCCAGTTGCGCTCGAGCGCCATCAAACCTTGCGCAAAGGTGTCGCGGTACGTTTCGCCGATGAAGTAGCGGCCGAAATCACGCAGAATGTCGACTACGGGCTCGTCCGGATTCCAGCCGAGGCCGCTCCAAATGAACTTGTTGACGTCATCGTTGACGCCTTCCGAGTACGTCAGGAAGCCGATGCCGATATCCATGTACTTCCGGAAGGCGATCCGTTCCTGTGTGGGGCGCGGATTCGGCCCCTCCCGGCCTTCGGTCACCGCAAAGGCGACATCCCAATCGGGCGGCGCGAACTGCGCCTGGGTCGAGTGCGTAATGTCCGGGTAATGGCGGATCGGATACTTCTTCGGGATGCGCGACGCGATCGTCGGAGCGTCATCGCGCGATTGGGGTCCGAAGACAATGCCGCTGAGCCAGGCTGGCTCTGCCTTCATTAGACCGTAGAACTCTTCCATCCAATCCTTGTTGAAGCTCTGCGGCGACATCCACATCTGGGCCTTCGGGTGATACTTGTGGAGCAGCGCAGTCTGCTTTTCGAGTAGCGCGAAGAGATATTTGGGCTGTGTGTGACCTGGGTCGCCGCCGGGGACAAAGACGTAGTCGATGCGCGGAAGGCGCTTGTAAATCTCTTCCCATTCCTTCAGAGCAAACTCGACCGTTTCCGGCTTCGAGTAATCGGCGTCCATGGCCGGATACCAGATCCAATACTCCAGGCCGTACTTGTTGCAGATCTTCGAGGTCTCCTCCATCAGCATGAACAGCGGGCGGAGGTCGGCGGGGGT
>JBDTTK010000486.1:0-4110 GCA_039930685.1 Bryobacteraceae bacterium
CGGGGATTTCGAGGGGGATGGCGTGGAGGTCCATGGGAACTATGATGGCTGGTTTCGGGTGAGCCTCGCGGCGGGATCAACCGGCGGATGCGGAACGGGACTTGACCCTGGTTTTCGAGCCGCGCCAGATGGCGGCATTGAGCTCGCCGCCAAGCAGAATAGCCCCGGCCGAAAGATATAGCCACAGCAGGAGCGCGATAGCTCCGGCGAGCGAGCCGTAGGATTGACTCAAAGTGCCAAAGTTTGAAAGATAAAGCCGAAGCCCGACGGATGCGATGCCCCAGCACAAGAGTGCGAAGGCCGCGCCCGGGACGACGCCGACCCAATGTTTTCGCTTGAGGTTGGGGCCTAAGCCAAAAATCAACGTCAAAGAGAGCATGAGCAGGATGATGCCCGCCAACCAGCGGACTACACTCGAGATCTCTCCAAGTCCGGCGAATAGGGGGAGTGCGCCAGCGAAGAGCTTGGCTGCCGAATGCCCCGCGAACAGCGCTGCCCAGGCGGCGGCCAAGAGAAGTCCAATGCAAAGCGTCAGACCCATGGCGAGCAGGCGCCGGCGCCACCACGACCGGGTGACCTCCACTTGAAAGGCGAGATCGAGAGCGTCGATGATCGCAACGACTCCAGAAGACGCGGTCCAAAGCGACAGCATCAGCCCGAGGGATAGCTTGCTCCGGCTCGCACCCTCGGCCAGTTGGTTCAGCATTGCCCTCACGAGAGTGAAGGCGGATGTGGGCATAATCCTGTCCAGATAGCCAAGGAGATTGAAGTAGGTAGACGCTTCGCTAGAGACAAGGAATCCTACTAGCGTCGATAAGACAATCAATAAAGGGAAGAATGCAACGAGCAAGTAGAACGACAGCAGGGCAGCACGGTCGCCTAGGTCATGCTCCAGACTTCGCTGGACGATTTGACGCACAAGTTCACGGCAACTGAGTCCGCCGCGGCTCCACACGTTCAGGGAACCGCTGGCGACGAGCGAGTCCGATCGATGCTTTAGACGTCTAGACAAACTGGTGCACCTAACTGCATATGTTTCTATGATCTCGCCGAGGGCGGAAAGTGTCGGAATCGTATGGAACTTGTAGGGGGTCCGCCGTATTGCGAGAGTGTTACGTCAAGTTTCCGAAGACAAATCGCCACTCGGCGGGTTCGTACCAGTCGGCCCTCCGTATTCTGGCGCCGTAAAGGACCGATCCGAAGGCACGGCCCGCATTTCCCACGCGAAATTCGTATCTGAGAGAGAACTCATCGGCATCCGAGAGGCTGATTCGCGCAAAGAGGGGCTCGATCCACCATCCCTCGGAACCATCGCACCAGACAGCAGTAGCGTATAACTGCAATTCTCGGCCGTCGACCGTTTGAACGGCCTCCCCAACGAAGTTCTTCGCTGGAAGCAAGCCGTCGATCCAACAGTAGCGATTCCAAGAGTTCGACTCCATTAGGAGGCAGGTGAGCAAGCCTTCAATGACTAAGAATACGAACGGGTAAGCCTCGTCCTCTCGCAGAGAAGCGGCTGAGGACGCAGCCCTGATGTACTCTCTCGCGGCGACCACGAGTTTCATTTCGAGTTCGGATCGCGTAGACTCCCTGCGCGGAGCTCGGGTTAGCGGCTCGCCCATCAAGACTCCGCCTCGTCGATCAGTGGGATGTCAGCCAAATCTTTCAGTCGGCCTACTGCTCGTTTGTTCGCCAGCAGGCATCGCTTGCTCACGAACCAAACAGGAACTCCCTCCCATTCGGCTTGGACTCGTTCGGCCCACGCTTCCTCGAATGCAATGCCAGTGACCGAAGTCATAAGATCGATCCGATTCGGTGCCACGCCAAATTGGAAGACTTGATTGGGCTCCGCGAATTCTTCCGGCCGAATGCCGAAAGACGCGAATCCGAACGCCCGCAAGGCGGCGACGAGCCGTTCGCCGTTTTCACGGCTCGTTCCCACGAAGAAATCGATATCGATTGTGAAGCGCGGTACGGAGTATGCCGAGACCGCGATGCCGCCGACGATTAGGTACTCAACGTGGTGTTCGTTGAGTTTTTCGATAAAATCCCGCCAGTCTTTGCGTGGGGTCACCTTGCGATCCTTCGGGTACTGAGGATTTTATCGCTACTGGAGTCATTGCGAGAAGCGCTGAAAGGATATCCAGCCGCTCCTTCATGGTGAGCTTGCGGTAGTACTCGCGATCCGCCGCGTCGGCGTCGGCAAAACTCGAGAACTTCCGAATTTCGAGCTTTCGCTGCGGATTGGCCGCGATGCTCTTGCTCATGTACACATGATAACCCGAGTGACTTCAGGAACGACTACCGAAAGTCACGACCAAACGGGTGGAATCGCCGTTTTCAGTGGCCATCGCGACCGATACCACTCGCGGTCCAGTCGGGGTGCTTCGCAATCGATCACCGGTGATGGCGACGCGTTCCAGTGGCGAATTCATCGGCACAACGTTGCGGTCGTATCTTAGAATGAACCTTATGCCGTCTACTCGCCGCGGATTCCTCCACACGGCTGCCGGAGCTACTCTCATTCCGCTTACGGCAGAGGCTGCGCAAACGACGAAATCGAGCAACGACCACGTCCAGATTGCGCTGATCGGGGCGGGCGGCCAGGGGACGGGCGATGCGCTGGCATCCCTACAGGTTCCGGGCGTCAAACTGGTGGCGGTTTCTGACATTTATGACGGTCGGCTAACGCGCGCGAAGGAACGTTGGGGCGCGGATGTGTTTACGACGCGCGACTACCGCGAAGTGCTCGACCGCAAAGACATCGACGCGGTGATCATCGGGACCCCGGACCATTGGCATGCGCGCATTTCAATCGATGCGATGAAAGCCGGCAAGGACGTCTACTGCGAGAAGCCGATGGTGCGACGCATCGAGGACGGCATGCCGGTGGTCGAGGCGGCGAAGGCGACGGGCCGGATCCTGCAGGTGGGCAGTCAGCGGGTCAGTTCGATTCTGTATCAGAAAGCGAAGGAACTGATCGCGTCCGGCGCAATCGGCGAAGTCAACATGATCGAGGCGTGGACCGACCGCAACACGGCGCAGGGCGCATGGCAGTACTCGATTCCTCCGGACGCGTCGCCGTCGAACATCGATTGGGACCGGTTTCTGGGACGCGCTCCAAGGGTTCCATTCGAACCGGTGCGGCTGTTCCGGTGGCGGAACTATCAGGATTACGGGACGGGCGTCGCGGGCGATTTGTTTGTGCACCTATTCAGCGGCATGCACTATGTGATGGACTCGCTTGGTCCGCGACGCGTCTTTTCAACCGGCGGACTGCGGTTCTGGAACGACGGGCGCGATGTGCCGGACGTAATGTTGGGTTTGTACGACTACGACGCGACGCCGAAGAGGCCGGCTTTCACGCTTTCTCTGCGCGTGAATTTCGTGAGCGGCGGAAGCCAGACGTCGGGATTCCGGTTTATCGGCAGCGAAGGATGCGTGGATCTGGGGCGCACGGTGACGCTTTCTCGCGTGCCGCGGGAAGCGCGTCCGGGGATGTCGATCAATACGTTTTCGGAAGCCATGCGGAAAGAGTCGCTTGCGCAGTACCAGCGGAAGTATCCGCCGGAGGTTCCGACAGCGGATGGTATGAGGCCGGCGTCAAGTGAAGAGTTTGTTCCACCGCGTGGATATAGCGATCACGCCGATCATCACCGCAATTTCATTCAAGCGGTCCGGACACGGAAGCCCGTAATTGAGGACGCGGCATTCGGGTTCCGGGCGGCGGGTCCCGCATTGCTGTCTAATATCAGTTATTTTGAAGGGCGCGCTTGTGAGTGGGATCCGAAAACCATGACGCGCAAAGCCTAGTGAAAGAGCAAAGCTTACGTATGAAGACCGCACCGCTTCTGATTGAAAATCGAGACGTCGAGCCAAACATCGCCGTGGTCACCCTTACCGGGAAGCTGATGCTGGGGCTCGAGAGCGCGCAACTCGGCACGATGGTTCCGGAATTGATTCATGCTGGGCGGAAGCATTTCATTTTCGACCTGAGCGGCGTAAGCCATATCGATTCGACCGGCATCGGACGGTTCATCGATGCGTTCGCCAAGATCGGCAAGGGCGGCGGGCAGTTGCGGCTCGCGGGTGCGACCGGCGCTGTGCGCG
>JBDTTK010000487.1:0-4096 GCA_039930685.1 Bryobacteraceae bacterium
CACCAAAGGCCAACTCGCGGCAATAGGCGGCCCCAAGGCAACCGCCGAAACCATCGGTAAGGACAAAGTTTTTTTCGGCTTCGCGTTCCAGCATTTTGGCTTCAACACTCTCGATGGTGTCGACCTGAACCGCATCCAGTCGGTCTTCGAGCATGATCCGACCACGCCGGATCCCAACATCAAGAAAGACATCATCACGACGTCGAACCAGGTCAGCCTCCAGATCAATCAGTCCATTTCCTTCTTTACCTACGGCCTGACGGATCGCCTTGACATCTCCGTGGCGCTGCCGATCGTCAGCGCGAGTTTGACGGCGCGTTCAGATGCCACCATCCAGCGGATCGGTACCGGGGCCGACGACACGATCCACTACTTCCTCGACTCCAATGGCAACCGCACGAATGTCTCCTCGTTCACTGATTCCGGTACGGCCACGGGATTGGGCGACATTCTCGTACGCGCTAAGGGAAACGTCTATAAGGGACAGAATCTTTCCCTGGCCCTCGGACTCGATTTGCGTATGCCCACGGGCGATCCCCTCGACTTCCTGGGCTCTGGATCGTATGGCGTCAAGCCGTTCCTCGCCGTCTCTCTCCGCAACCGCCGCATTGCGCCGCACGTGAACGTCGGCTATCAATGGAACGGGGACAGTGTTCTGGCGGGCGACGTCCGCACGGGCCAGAAAGCGCGCCTGCCTCGACAGCTTTCGTACGCGTTCGGTGTCGACGCCGGAATCAACAAGAAATTCTCTCTCGCCTTCGACCTGCTCGGCCAGCAAATCTTCTCGTCGGAACGCCTCAAGACCACTACCTTCACCGCCGCCAACGGAGCGCGCTTTGCTCAGACCGCGTTCTATACCGGTGACGTCAACGCCAACAGCTTCGCGGCGGGCTTTAAGTTGAACCCGATCAGCACCCTGCTCGTCTCGTTCAACGCAATTCTCCCGATCAACGACGTCGGCCTGCACGCACGTGTGATCCCGCTCGTCGGTGTGAGCTACACTTTTTAACCGGCGGTCCGAATCGACGCCTACATGCAAAACGGCCACGCGCAAGCGTGGCCGTTTTCCGTTACGTCTTAATCTTTCGCGACTACGCTTCGGTAATCGTCACCTTGGTCAGCTGGTCGCCCTGCTGGATCGCGTTCACGATATCCTGCCCGCTCGTAACCGCGCCGAACACGGTGTGTTTTCCGTCCAACCAGTCCGTCGCGATATGCGTGATGAAGAACTGGCTGCCGTTCGTGTTCGGGCCTGCGTTCGCCATCGACAGCGATCCCACTTTGTGCCGTTGCGGGTTGCCTTTGAGTTCGTCCTCGAAGCGGTAACCGGGTCCGCCGCGGCCCGTGCCGGTCGGATCGCCGCCCTGCACCATGAAGTTCGCGATCACCCGATGGAACACCGTGCCGTCGTAGAAATTGTCGCGCGCCAGGAATACGAAATTGTTCACCGTGCCCGGTGCGTCTTTGGGAAACAGGTCGCACACGATGGTGCCCCGTGAGGTCTCGAACGTCGCCGTGTACTTCTTGTTCACGTCGATCGCCATTTCTGGCGGTTTGGGGTATTGATTGGAAGTAGCCACTAACTCTTAGTCTAACGGAATCGTGCGGGGAAAACCCTCGCCCGCGCCCCGAAGACCTAGAGCGTTTCGCCCAGTTGGGACGCCGGAGGAAGAATCTCGAAGTTGTCCTTCGTGAACTTCAAAGTGCGCACCTGCCCGCGCTTTCCGATCGGCCCGATCGATTTGCCGTTCCACCGGATCTCGAGGCCGCCCGCATTGCCCACGCTGACCTTCGCGAACTCACCGCCCGAAATCGACTTCGACTCGCTGGGTTCCAGAATGCCGCTGAAAATCGGCTTCCCGTCCGACGTGATCGAAATCCAAACCTTTTCCGTCGCTTCGACGTTGATTCGGACGCTGTTCTCATCCGAGCTAACGGCGGCCGGCACGTAGGCCGCCGGCACCGCGCCGCCGTCCGGATCCTGGCGCTTCGCCGTCACCGTCGGATTCACGGGCGCGTCCTGTGATTTGGCAGCCGTCTCCGCCACGCTCGGACGATTCGTCCATCGTTCGTAAACATAGCCGCCGCCCAAGAGAGAGACGAGCAGCGCCACCGCCGGTATCGCGATCCGGCGATCCGCCAGCATACGCCGGTTGGACTCGACGATGATCGCGTCGCCCGCGCGCGGATCCCGCATGCGGGTCGACCGGACTTCGGCGAAATACTGCGGAGCAGGATTCGGCAGCGGCTCCGGAGCCTCAAACTCCGCGAGCAGCCCCGCAATCGATTCCGCGAGGACCGCCTCATCCAGTTCGAGGATTGCCGCGTATTGTTTAACGAAGCTACGGTAAAAGAACGCTCCCGGCAGACTCTTCAAGTCGTTCCGTTCGATCGCGTCCAAATAGCGTTTTGTAATACAAAGCGAATCGGCGATCGAGCCTACCTCGAGACCTCGACGAATCCGCTCTTCTCGGAGAATTTCACCAACCGAACTCATGTTTGATGCCTGAACTCGCTTAGATTCAGCTGAACGGCCTTCCGTTTCCAGCTGGCTGAAATATAAACTAGCCCCGCCTGAGGGGTATGAAGCCGAAGCCAGTATAATACTACATTGATCAACATTGAGGAGCGCGATCCGCGGGATTGCGAGTCCGGCCCTGGTCTCCGACATGGATCCTGAAAAACCGGGGATAGCTGTGGTGGTCGCCAATTGGAACCGCCGGGACCTCTTAGCCGCCTGTCTGCACTCCCTGGCGGCACAGACGTTGCGCCCCGCCGAGATCGCCGTTGTCGACAACGGCTCGGACGACGGCTCCCTCGACATGCTCGAAGGGCTGGCAGCATCCCCCGAATTCGCCCGCATCCCCTTGCGAATCATAAAGAACCACGAGAATCGTGGATTTTGCGCCGCCAACAACCAAGGGATCCAGGCCACCACGGCAGAGTTCGTCGCCCTCCTGAACAACGACGCCGAAGCCGAGCCGGGCTGGCTCGCGGCCCTGTCCAAAGTCTTTGACGGCCAACCCGCCGTCGGTATGGCTGCCTCCAAGATCCTCGTCTGGGAAGATCCTACGATCATCGACAAAGTCGGCCACGTCATGTACCCCGACGGCCAGAACCGGGGGCGCGGACACGGCGTCAAGGACATTGGCCAGTACAATCGGATAGAAGAGGTCCTTTGGCCTGACGGCTGCGCGGCCATGTACCGCCGTGCGATGCTAGACGAGATCGGACATTTTGACGAAGACCTCTTCGCCTATGCGGACGACGCGGACCTCGGTCTACGGGCGCGCTGGGCGGGGTGGAGTTGCCTATACTCGCCGCATGCGGTGGTAAGGCATCATCGAGGGTCGACGCTTGGCTTGCAGTCGGCGTGGCGCGTGGAACTCATTGAACGCAACCGCGTCCTGCTCGTGGTTAAGCTTTTTCCCTGGAGCCTGATTTGGCGAAACGCAGCATATCTAATCGCAAGGATCGCCGCCGGAATGGTGGCCTCGATGCGCAACCGCGGCGAGATGAGCCGCTTTCCGGGGATCGCCGGGAAGGCGCGCATCGCCTGGGCATTGATCAAGGCGGACTGTTCGGCGATGGTCCGGATTCCGGCCACGTTGCGCAAACGGCGGCAGTTTCGGCCCCGGCGGCTCAGCCCCCTCCAAATTCATCGGATTCTGATGCGCCACCGCATTTCGCTCAAAGAGATCTCGGAACAAATGGCTTCGTAGAGCCACACGGCGAGGAGGATCCGTCGGAGCCGCCCGCCTCCTTGGACTTCACTGCCGTCTCCACCCGCGACGCCGGTGACAGCCGCGCGTCCGCCTTGACGCAATCCGCCACGGACGAATGCCCCGCCTGCGCGTCCACCGACGTTCACACTCTCTTCCACGCTACCGATCGCCTCTACGGCACCACCGACAGCGAATTCCTCGTCATCGAGTGCCGCAACTGCAAGCTCATCCGGCTCTACCCGCAGCCGACTCCCTTCGAACTTCACCAGTATTACCCCGACGCGTATTGGTACACGGAAGACCAGGGCGCCGCCGACCGCCTGGAACAAATCTGGCGTCGCTTTGTCCTCGGCGATCATCTCCGTTTCGTC